>JBIIOL010000328.1:0-4581 GCA_044336965.1 Pirellulales bacterium
GCCTCCCCAGGCAGCCGGCCTGCCGACGCCCCTGGACCACTGGTCGACGGTCGGGGCAAAGTTCCTCGAGCAGGGGAAGACCGCCGACGACGAGCCGTTTCGTCTCCCGATCTTCGATGGTATCCGACAGGATCCCAATCCCGTCGCCGCGGGGGGCCAGGAGATGACAGGGGGCGATTATCTCACGGTGATGCGGTGCAAGGCGGGGCGGGTTGCGCGGGTCTTTGCGTCGCGGTTGGTGCACGAGATTCAGGGCCACCTTCGCCGCCTGCAGCAACGGTATCGTGCAGTTGGCTCGGAGATCGATCATATCGACGCGGATCAGCGGGAGCGTTACGCCAAGTATCGCGCCGAGCTCGAGCGTCTGCGAAATTAGGAGAAACGATGGGGTTCACGCTCACTATCAACGACGTGGTTGCCCGGACCGGCGTGCGGACCTGCAAGTTCACCGTTCCCGGCAAGGAACTCGTGGACGGCGTGCAGGTCTCCGTGAAGTCGATCGCCGAGGCGACGCGAAGCCGCTACATGGTGCTGTCGCTGCACAAGAAGTTCGGGCAGTTCATCAGAATATGGCCGAATCTCCCCCCCACCTCGTTTCGTCATGGTGGGAACGCCAGAAAGTTCGTGGGCGAGCTGTTGAAGGCATCGGCGGTGAAGCTCGACGAAAACAACTTCGTCGTCATCGATGTTCAGTCGCCGCTCAAGCTCGAAATCACCGTCGAGGTGAACACCGACCACCCGGCCCTGCTTGCGGCGATCGACGCACAAAGGACCGCACAGGGGACCGTGGAGGGGGCTCGGGCCGCAGCGCGGGCTCCGGAGAGAAAAGTCGAGATCGGGGTTGCTGTCGTCATGGTCGACGACACCAGACGAGCCGCGAGTTCCAGCGTCACGATCGACCTGCTGCTGATGCCGATGCAGCAGATGCCGGTCTATTCGGGATATGCGGCGATCGACTTCGGTAACACGAGCACGGCGCTCGTGCTCAACGACGCCAACACCAAGGATGAGTTCGATCTCGTTCCGGCCGATTCGCTGAATCAGGCTGCGTCGGGGAAGCCCGTTCAGACGGCCCTCCGCATCACCTCGGTCAAGCCGCCCCCCGGCGTCCGCGGCTTCCACCAGTACGAATCCGTGATCGGCTCCCGGGCCCTCGACAACGCCGACGCCGGGTGGCTCGTGCTCGGCGCGAAGCGGCTGCTCTCCGATCGCAAGGCGTCTGACGCCAGGGAGGAGACCGTCGTCGTCGGTGACAAGGTGGAGCGGATTCCTGCGGAGGATCCTGCCGAGATCTTTATCAGCAAGATGCTTCAGGGCATGTTCTTTCACCGGCAGTCCCGGCCTCAGTCGATCGCTGTGACGTGCCCGACGACGTTCACCGTGTCGGAAGTCGCCCGGTTGAAGAGAACCGTCGCCCGTGCCTTCCATCGGGCGACCGGCGCGACTGCCGAGCGATTCCGTCCCGAGCAGAGCGACGATTTCGTTCCGCTGGTGATCGACGAGGCCTCGGCGGCTGCGTTTTACTTCGCCTATCGCGACTTTATCGTCGGCCCCGGACAGATGCCGGCGTTCCGGTATCTGTATCCCAACGGCATGCACATGCTGCTCTATGACTGTGGCGGCGGCACCACGGACCTCGCGCTCGTGCGGGTCGAGGCACGGGGCGCAGGGGAAGTCGACATCCGCGTTCTGGGCCGTGCCGGCCATCGGCAATTCGGTGGCGACTTCATCACCTTGCAGGTCTTTCGCCTCCTGAAGGCCAAACTCGCGGCTCTGAAGGGGCAGATCCCCGACTTTCCGAAGTCTGCTGGCAAGATCGCCGAGTTCCTCAAGGCTCATCATAGTGTGATCGACAAGACGGTTCCGACCACGTTCGATCTCGGGCAGCAGCAGAACGACGACGCGCAGCAGCGCCGGAAGACCACGCTCTTTCTCTGGAGGCTCGCGGAGTCGTTGAAGCTGCGGCTTTCCGCCGGCGGTCCCCGTGATGTGAGGCCGGAAGGATTCCATGATGAAGTGTCCGAGATCGACCTGCTGACCGAGGTGACCAACCGTATCGGCCTGCCAGAGGGCATGGAGCCATCAGACGTCGCGGCGGCGATCTCGCTCACCCGTCAGGAGGTCGACGTGCTCATCGATCCGGAGATCGACCAGACGATCGAGTATGCCAACGACCTGATTCGCAGCGGCATGGCCTCGCTCATGGCCGAGTGGGAACGTTCCGGACGGGAGCCGCCGCTGGAGGTGTTGGAGGTCGATCGGGTCTACGTCGTTGGCAATGCTTCGCGGTATCCGCGGATTCGAGAACGGATGCTCGACCCCGAGAAGGGCCTCCACGTCCGCTTTCTCGAGGAGCGGCTTGCCGCGGTGCGTCCGGAGGATCTCAAGAACTCCGTGGCCAAGGGGGCGATCGTGGCCTTGCGGATGCGCGACATGGACATGGCGGTGCAGGTGGCGTGGGACACGGAATTCATGCTCAAGCTGCCATTCGACATGGTTGGCGAGTCACTCGCGCAGGCGGGCGACAGCCTGCTCTTTCGTCGCGGCGAACAATACTCCGAGCAGTTGCAGGCATGGCGTGAGATCGCGAACGACCCCCGTTCCGGCAAGCCGACGACCCAGAAGATCCGTTTGGATCGGCGGTGGCCTGGGGAGACCGTCGCGGAGCCGTACGTGCTCTTCCAGTTCGACGAGCCGGTCGCCGGTCGCTTCGTCATTCAGTACGACAAAGAGCGGGAGGCGTTTGTGATGTATCCCGACCGCAAGGGAGGTAAGGATGAGATGCTCGCCGTTGCTGAGCCTTTCGAGCAGTCTCCTTATATGGCGCCGCCGCAGAGCGGCAGGATCTGATTCGTCGGGAAGACCGACATCGCGTACCACGGGCGGCGGCTATGGCAGACGAATGGCGAATCCGAGAGATCGTCAACCAGACCCTCGTGTTCTTTGCCCTCGGGGTGCGTGACAGCGTTGCGGGCGCCCGGCAGCGGGCGATCGTGATGCCCGCTCCGTTGCCGCCGGTCCGCGGGGGACAGATCGAACAAAAGCTCCTCGGTTTCTGCGAGGACGTTGCCAGGAAGTCGCAGGACACGGCATTTTTGAGGCAGCGATTGGAAGCGGTTCTCGAAAAGATCGCCAGCATAAAAGTCGACAAGGTGCCCCGATGGAAGGTCGGTGACGTCGTCGAGTGGTGGATCGCTGCGAGTGCCGCGATGGCTGATTGGAGGGCGTCGGCGATTCGGCAGGATGGCGGCGTGCAACGGTCAGTGGCCGCCCGCCATCCGCCTCACGATTCTTTCGACGGCTGGCTCTGGAATGCCACCGTCTGCCGCCTGCATGTGGATGACGATGAGGAGTATCCGCCGGTCTGGTGTGAGACCAACTTCGAGAGATGGAGGCTTGCTGAGCAGCATTCGTCAGCCGGCCGTCCGGAGTCGTGGGAATGGGAGGCGAGTGGCCCCGACGACCCGCGGCGGGCGTTGCTCGAGTGGTGTGGTGATCCTCGGCGGGAGCTGGTTGCAGAAGCGCAGGCCGCAAATCCACGGTCCGCGGATGCGTGGGCCGAAGACTACGACGTTCGTCATCGAGACTTCGCCCGGTCGGCGCTGCAGTTGCTGCGTTGTCGGTGCCAGTTTGCGGCGCAGGATAAGCTGACCGCAGACACGATGAGCAACTGGCGGGCTGCCTATTCGGCCCGGTCGCCCTCCGCGCAGCGGATCCTGCGACGGCCTCTGATGACCATGGATGCGGCGGAGAGCAGGCTCATTGTTCCGGGCTGGTTTCTGAGTCCATGGCCGGCGGCCATCCTCGAGGAATGCCGCAAGGCTGTGGCGGCACTCGACTCGCGGTCCGGATCGGTCGATCGGGCAATCGCTGCCGCGGCATCTGTCTGGCGTTCTGAGGACCGATCGTTCACGCCACTCGCTCCATGGGATCAGGAAGGCAACGGGGAGCCAGTTCGCGACCGGCTGTCCGACGGAGTCGAGCGGCTCGCCGCCCTGGCGCGGCTGGCGTTGGTCGAAGACGATGTGCGGCACGGCGATGTGTCCGCGGCGCAACCGTCGGCGGGGCATGCCGGGCAGGGAGGCGTGCTTCGTGGCGCGCTGGCTGTCGAGGGCTTCGTGTTTCGTCGGGCCGATGCCCACGGCGAGGCAGGTCGGTGGATTCCGCTCAACGCTGGCGGCGCAGCACCGCAGGATGGGAAGAGATCGCGGATCACCATCGCGCGGGTGGGCTCCGATGTGACGGTCGATATTGGCGTCATTGCTGCACCTGCCCGCTGTCCAGACGATCTCGTCGCGGCCATCGAGGAGTTCGATTGGCGGTTGTGGTCCGTTGGCGCACTCCGTCAGGCGTGCGAGCCGAATGGCGATATGCACAAGCTCAAGGATCCTGCCGTCGAGGGCGGCTGGGAGCCGCTCAAGCGCAGGCTGCTCGATTTGGATCGCGAGTCGCCGGAGGCGGCGAAGACACTCGCGACCGCATTCACCGCACTTCACGGTGCGAGGCTGTCAATCGGCTCGATCTCATCAACTGGCGATGAGCAGGCCGCGATGGTTCACTCCATGCTCGCTGCCCGCCTCG
>JBIIOL010000329.1:0-4570 GCA_044336965.1 Pirellulales bacterium
TCTCGTCCTCTCGCGCCGCGGCATCTTGGGCGCGACCGCAGGCGTGGCGGCCGCGTCAGCCGTCGCCGCGTCGGCCGTCGCCGCGCAGACCGCCGACTCGCCTCGCGACGCCAGGACGCTCGCCCCGCGATATCCCTTTCGCAAGTCGCTGAATCTCTGGGCGATGCCCTACCCCTCAAAGATGACGCTCGAGCAGTGCCTGCGGCTGGCCAAGGAGGCGGGCTTCGAGGGTGTCGAGCTCAACTACGACCTCGAGAGCGACCTCTCACCAAAACATGGCACGGCCCACTACCAGGAGATCCGCCGGATGGCCGACCGGATCGGCATCGCCATCAGCGGGCTCTGCTCGTTTCTCTTCTGGCCCTACCCGCTGACGAGCAACGATCCCGCCAAGCGGCAGCGGGGCTTCGAACTGGCCGGCAAGATTGTCGAGTGTGCCCGGGATCTCGGCACCCGCAACGTGCTCGTGGTGCCGGGAGCGGTCTGCATCCCGTGGCGGACCGATCACGAACCGGTGCCCAACGACGTCTGCCTCACGCGAGCCAAAGACGCCGTCAGCCGAATGATCCCCGCCGCCGAGAAGGCGGGCGTGACGCTCAACATGGAAAACATCTTTTTCAACGGCTTCCTCTTGTCGCCGCAGGAGATGGTCGACTTCGTCGACGGCTTCGGCAGCGAGCACGTGCGGGTGCACTTCGACACAGGCAACATCATGATGTACCAGTATCCGGAGCACTGGATTCCGATCCTTGGGAAACGGATCGCGAACGTGCACCTCAAGGAGTTCACCAAGAAGGGCACCGACACGTCGCTTGAGTCGTTCCGTCCGTTGCTCGACGGCACGACCAACTGGCCCGCGGTCATGGGTGCGCTGTCCGCGGTGGGCTACGACGGCTACCTGACGTTCGAATACTTCCATCCCTACGAGCACTACCCCGAGGCGCTGGTCTTCCAGACGAGCGACTCGATGGACCGCATGCTCGGCCGTAAGGTCTACACGCCGGCGTGATCCCCGGGAGGGATTTCCTGTATCCGGGCCGTTGTGCCGCCCCCCTTGCCCGAATGATCGCTTGACGCGCCAGGGCAGTTTGGGAAGAATGGACGGCGGGCGGCGGGAGAACTGTTCCTTCATTCAATCGTGCGTGCCCCGCCACCCGATGCTCCACGTAGCTCTTCTCATCCACGATTCCAAGGGGTTTGCCATGCTCCTTTCCTACGGTCCGTCCTTTCACCGCAGGCGGGCAGTGCGTGCCGCGGGCTTCACGCTCGTTGAACTGCTCGTCGTGATCGCCATCATCGGCATCCTGGTCGGGCTGCTGCTCCCGGCCGTGCAGTCGGCCCGCGAAACGGCCCGGCTCAGCAAGTGCGCCAACACGATCCGCGAACTGGCTGGTGCCGTGGCGCAATACGAGTCGGTCAACAAGCGCCTGCCTCACGGCGGCATCGATTGGAATCCCAACCCGACGGCAGGGGCGGGAGGCTGGAGCTGGATGTATTTTGTCCTGCCCTTCATGGAGGAAATGAAGCTCTTTCAGACCGGGGCTGTCCAACCGGGCGAGGTTCTCGAACAAACTGATCCGACGGCAACCGCCAGTTTTCCACTGCGGGGCCGCCGGCTGTCGAACGTTGTCTACCCCACGGTCAACGGACCAAACTGGCTTCGGTGCCCGAGTGACAGCGACACGAGCTACAACACGACCCGGCTTGCATCCACTTCCACGAACTACTACGCCTCTGGTGGACCTCTGCAATGCGACGCGTTCAGTTCTCCTTGCACGTCTCCCTACGCCACGTACGCAAGCCCGTGGCCCGGCGCAGGCGGCTGCCGCTACACGCGAGCGACGGCTCGATCGCAGCAGCGTGGCATGTTTATCCACTTCCAAGAACAGACGAGCGGAGCGACAGCATTCACCCTCGAGGCTAAATTCTTCACCCGTCTCAAGGACATTCGTGACGGCCTCAGCAAGACGCTCATGCTCGGAGAGTCGCTGCCGAGCCAGCACCGGACGCAGGGGGACAACAGAAACGCCTTCATTGCGTACGGAATGTGCCCGATCTCTACGACGATTCCGATCAATACGTTCACGCCTTTCTACGGTGCCTGCACGGCCACAACCGGCGACTTCACCGTAGACAATTGGGGGGTCTCAATTGGGTTCAAGTCGCGGCACGTCAACGGCTCCAACTTCGCATTTGGCGATGGCTCGATCCGCCTCCTGAACGAGAATATCAACATGGACACGATGCAACTGCTGGGCCACCACCAGGATCTGAGGCCTGCTTCCGTGCCCGACTGATCCAATGAGCGTCAGGCACCAGCAGCGCTGCACTTTTCTCCCGAACGTTTTCCACACTTCACAGAAATTTTCGCCGTGCATCGTCGCTGCCCGCCTCCTGTTCTCATGCGTCTCCTGAAGCCGATCCTGGCCGCAGCTCTGGTCGCGCTTGTGGCCTCTGGCTGTGGCAGCAACTCACTCGTGCCCGTGAACGGCACGCTCACGGTGGATGGCAAGCCGGCGATGGTGGGTGTCCGTGTCTTTTTCAGCCCCAAGGGCGACACGCGGCCCGCCGACGGCTGGGTGGTCGCCGACGGCACGTTCTCCCTGAAGACGATGAACAAGCCGGGAGTCATGCCGGGCGACTACGCGGTGACGTTCACGAACTCCACCGAATCGATTCCCAAGCCCGGCACCGAATTAACACCCGTCAATGGCGATCCACCAAAAGACTGGATGGCGCATCTCGCACTCGTGACCAAGTTTCTGGAGAACCCGCCAATCGGGCCGGGCTGGATTCCCAAGGTCTACGCCGAACACAGCAAGACACCGCTGAAGTACACCGTCACCAGAGGCGTTAACAAGGCGACCTTCGACATCGAGTCCACACCGGTGAAGGCCGCCGCCGCGAAATAGCCTTGGACTGCGCCGATCGACTCGCCACCATGCGGGAGCAATAGGGACGTGGATCGATTGACATGCTCTGCACATGTTTTCATACTGTGCACATGAGCACCATGATCCAGATTCGAAACGTGCCCGATGCGGTGCACGCCACGCTCAAAGCCCGAGCTGCCTTGGCCGGCAAATCACTCACTGACTTTCTGCTCACCGAACTCCGTCGCGTCGCCGAACTTCCCACTGAGCAGGAGTTGGTCGCCCGTCTCCGCGGCCGGCGGCAGCCCGAGTTGCGAACGGCGCCATCCAAGGCCGTCAGGGCGGAACGTGACCGGCGATGATCGTCGTCGATGCATCGGCGGCCCTTGAACTCCTTCTCAGAGCAGCCACGCACGAGCGGCTCGTACACAGGCTGCTTGAATCAGGCGAGTTGCTTGCGGCACCGCACCTGCTGGACCTCGAGATCGCGCAGGTGCTCCGACGGTTTTCAGCTGCCGGCGAGCTGTCCGACAGCAGGGCCAGGGAAGCCCTCGACGACTACGCCGACCTGCGGATTGCACGGTATCCGCACGATCCGCTGCTCGACCGAATCTGGCAACTGCGGCACAACTGCACGGCCTACGACGCCGCCTATCTGGCGCTTGCCGAAGAACTTGGCTGCCCGCTGATCACCTGCGACAAGCCACTGGCGGCGACGCCTGGGCATCGCGCGACGATCGAATTGTTTTCCGACTGATTGGATGTTTGGAAGCCGCTGCCGATTCTCGTACGCTGCTGGCCACGACTGTCCGGAATGGTTCCGGTCGACGCCAGTCGGGACATTCCAGACGAAACACTCCCGGCTACAAAAAGGGCTCTGGAACATGATTCGCCGAAGCCTTTTCCTTCTCCTCCTTCTTCTCGCGACTCGGCCCTGCCCTGCCGCGGAGATCGTCACGATCACGCCCGACAGCCTCGCAACGAGCAACGCCGGGAGCATTCCACCGCTGGGCAAGGAGACCGACTGGATCATCGGCGACCACGTGCTCCGCAACGACCGGATCGTCGCCGTGGTGGCAAGGCCGGGCCCGACAAGGCACGCGAACATGACGGTCCGCACCGTGGGCGGCTGCATCATCGACCTGACCGAGCGAGGCCGCCAGAACGACCAGCTCAGTGCATTCTATCCCGGCGGCAACGCCTTCCAGTATGTCTTCACGGGCGTGACTGCGGAGGGGGCCGACACCGCCGGACGATCCTCGCAGGATGCGGCCGCTGACCATGCGGTCAATGTTCGGGGCACGCGTGTCGAGTTACGGGTGAGCGCGGCGCAAACCGAGACGACCCCACAGGCCGAGGTGACGTATTCCCTTGCCGATGGCGACGACTTCGTGACTGTCACGTCCCGCTACACCAACACGTCTGCCGTCCTACTCACATTCGAGCCGAAAGACATGATCCGGGCCGACCGCACGTTCACGTCCGGTGCCGACCCGGCCACGAACCTCATCTGGTGGGACGACGAATGGTTCGGCCAGGCCTACGGCATCCTGGCCGTCGAACCGGCGATCCGCTACGACGCGGCGAAGGCCAAAGCCGTGAGACCGCCTCGCGATCCTGTCCGCTACGTGACCACGGAAACCCCATCCGACTCGCTCGCTGCCGGCGCGAGCATCACGCACGTGCGCAGGCTCTTC
>JBIIOL010000330.1:0-4555 GCA_044336965.1 Pirellulales bacterium
AAACGGCTGAGCGTGTGGACGCTCGACGGCAAGCTCTTGAAGGCCTTCTATGGCCCGCCCGGCTACGGCGGCGGCGGCTTTCTGGATGGGGCCGATAAGACGCGGTTTTTCTACAACGGCATGGAGTTTCAGCTCGACTGGGAGAAGGGAGAGTCGAAGCTCGTCAACATCTACTCGCGCGGCTCGCTCGCGCTCCCCCCAAGCACGCCTGAATGGTCCGGCGGGATTCCCGAGACCCCGATCGTGCTCGGCGGTAACCGCTATCTGGTCAATACCTTCACGCCGGGCGGCGTACAATCCGGGCCCGGATTCGTCTCAATCTATCTCTATACCGGCAACGGTGAACTCCGTCCGGCGGCGCTCGTTGGATCGGTTGGCGCCCTGCGGGACTGGCCGCCGCTTAAAAACCCGGCGATCGACGCGCTCGTCAAAGGCAAGACGCTGCTCGCCTGGTCTGATCTCAATGCCGACGGCGGGGTGCAGGCGGAGGAATGTTCGGTGTCGGACGCCGCCGGTTCGGGGAACATGATGGTGGACCTGACCCTGCGGGTGTCGACCGGCTCGGGGCTCTTCGTCGTGCCGACGCGGTTCACCGATGCCGGGATGCCGGTCTACGATCTGGCGACACTCGCTCCCGCGGTGGAGACAAAGCACGATGCCAAGCCCGCCGCCAAGCCGGTGGTGGGCGGGCCGCTCTTTTCCCGCGATGGCTGGCTGATCAGCGTTGGTCTGCCGATCTCCGGGGCCCGCAGCGGTTCAACGCCCTGGACCTATCCGCAAACGCATGCGGGCATTCAGGGCTCGCAGCCATCCGGCCCGCCCGCCTATCACGGGCATGTCATCGGCACCACGCACCTGGCGGGCTTCACGGTGACGCCCAAGGCAGGCGAGGCCGGCGAACTCTGGACCGTGATCGGCAACCGCGGCAACCTCTTCATGTTCACGACTGACGGCTTCTTCGTAACCGAGCTCTTCCGCGACCGGATCGCCGCCAGTCAGGGAAGCGGACCCGATCCGGTGGTGGGCCCGGCCGAGGCCACGCGGGGCCTGTCGCTCAAGGAGATGAGCCTGGGCGAAGAGGCGTTTTGGCCGAGCATCACCCAGACGGCCGACGGCACGATCTATCTCGTCGCCGGCCACGGGTTCTCGGCGATCTGCCGTGTCACGGGGCTCGATTCCGTGAAGCGGCTGCCGCCACAATCGATCGAACTGACGCCGGCGCTCGTGGAGGCGGCCCGCCAGCTGCGGGTGAAGAAGCAGCAGGCGGAGATGGCCGAGGCCGGCCCGCAGACGCTCGTCGTAGGACGGTCACAGGGGGCGGTCGCGGTGGATGGCAAGGCCGACGACTGGACGAAGGCGACGTTCGTGCCGATCGCCGACGGGCTGAAGGGAGCGGTGCAGGTGAGCGGCGACCGGCTCTATGGGGCCGTGATCGCCAGCGGCAACGCCCGCTATGCCGACTACCTTTCCAACGTGGCGGCGGTCGACAAGCTGCTCTTCAAGGGGGGCGGCGCGCTCGATCTGCAGCTGGGCGTGAATCCTCAGGCCGATCCGAAACGGGAGAAGCCCGTGGTGGGCGACCTGCGGCTGCTCGTGGCCCGGGTGAAGGGCAAGCCCAAGGCGATGCTCTATCGGCAGGTGGTGCCGGGCACGCAGGAGCCGGAGCCGTTCATCTCGCCAGTGAAGCGGGTGAACATGGACCGCATCGACGACGTGAGCGATGCGGTGCAGGTGGCGGCCTCGCCGCTGAGCCCGGCGCCGGGGAAGTATGCCGACGAGGTGGTCTACGAGTTTTCGGTGCCGCTGGCGACGCTCGGCCTCGCACCGAAGCCGGGCACGAGCCTGCGGGGCGATCTGGGCGTGCTGCGGGGCGACGGCATCGAGACGGCCGCTCGCGTCTATTGGCACAACAAGACGACCACGTTCGTCAGCGACATCCCCGGCGAAGTGGAACTCAACCCCGGCCTCTGGGGCGAGGTGCTCTTCGAGGCCCGCTAGTGGCGAAAAAGGACTGGCTGCGTCCCCTTTTCCGCCGCCCCTCACCGGGCGAGAGCCTTCACTTCGTCGGCGGTCAGGCAGCGGCTGTAGATGCGCCACTCGTCGAGGCAGCCGCCGATGAAACTGCCGCCGGTGTTGGCACGGCCCAGCGTGCAGCCGCCGGAAGAGCCGCCCCCTTCGGGGCCCGCATTCGTGGCGACGAGTGTGCCATCCACATAGAGCTGCTGCTGGCGTTTGTCACGGTTCCAAGTGAAGGCCGCATGATGCCACCGGCCGTCGGCCAGATTCGCACCGGCCGGCTGGCTGCTCGGCCAGCCGACGTTGTTCACACCCAGCACGCCATCCTTCAGGAAAAACTCCGGGCCGCCGGTGCAGCCGCAGATGCCCGTGGTCCTTTCCGGCGACTTGAACCGGAAGGCGACGGTGGAGTCGGTAAGCGTGAGCGTGCCGGCACAGGTGACACGCTCGCGGCCCTTGGGAAACATGATCGCATCGCCGTGCTTCTCCGGCCCTGGCGCGAGAGCCGGCTTCGTCGCCATGTAGGAATTGATGGCGAGCGGATGATCCGGCCCCATTTCGTTGCGGACCGTGGCCGTCTCTTTCGTGAGGTCGGCACCGTCGAACGTGTAGTAGATCTCGAGACTGTCGTCCACGAGCGTGTTGTCGTCGTCCGCGATCGCGATCACGGCCTCGCCGGCAGTTCCGTCGCCTGCGTAGCCGTTGCCCGGCACGAGCGTCACGATACAGGTCTCATCGGCCTCGATGAGCGCGTCGTCGACCGGCTTGATCGCGACCTCCGCCGCTGTCTTGCCAGCCGGGATCACGGCCCGTGGTTCGGGGAGCGTGTAGTCGCCGGCCGTGGCCGTGCCGCCGAGTCGGTAGCCGATCTGCATCTCCCGGTCGGCGGGCCGATCGAGCGTGAAGCGAACACGCCCCGGCTTCCCTTCCTTCTCCGCCGCCTTCGGCTTCACGGCGGTCACGGTCACGTGCGGCCGCGACGGGGCTCGAGCCGTATGGAGATACTCCGTCGGCACCCGCATCCATTCGCCGGTGTAGCTGCACCACGAAAGGCTGACCTGCGCACCGTCGCCGCCGGGAAACGCATACTCGACCTTCAGGTCGTAGGTCGCGCCGGCCTCGAGCATGAGCGGCGGCGTCTGCCAGGGGTTCGTCGCCGGCGAGCCCTGCCACTTGTCGAGGATCAACTCGTCGTTGAGCCAGACGCGGGCAAAGCCCTTTCCTTCCGTCCATGCCTGCTGGATCAGCGTGTGGCCGGTGCCGGGCCGCGAGTTGTAGACGCGAAACCAGAAGGGCTCGCTGTGGGGTGCCGTGAGCGAGCCGGTCCAGCGGACGCTGAACGGTTTTCCTGCGGGGATCTCCTTGCACGGGCCATCTTTGGCCCACGCCGCCACGATCTTCCCGCCCGTCGTCGCGTCGGAAAACCAGAGCCGCGGATCGGTCCGCGACGCGACCGGCGTGCCGCTCACGTCGGCTGACGCGAAATACTCAGCCTTGAGTCCGTTGCCATCGGTGCCGGCGGCCTGCGGTGCCGCCTTCACGGTGATCGCGCCGCTCTGTCGCACGAGGCTGCGAAAGCCCCGCAGTCTGAAGGCCAGCGAGCGATCGCCGCTCAACGCAAACCACACCGCCTCGCCGTTGCCGAGATCCGCGATCGATCCCGCTGACATCCAGTCGTCTCCCGAGAATCCGCAGTTTTCCTCGGGGCGATCGTCGGGCATCGGCCGGTCGAGCAGCGTGCCGATGAAGAGCCCGTCGGGCGTCCACGCGGTCGTGTAGGCCATCCGGTCGCAGACGATGAGATTGCCGTCAACCGTGCCGAGCAGATGGCTCGGCATGCCAAACTGCGTGTCGCGGGGCGGCCCCTCGGAGGCGTGCTTGCCCACCACGCGAACCACCCTGCCGCCCGCCGCGGAGATGACGCGGGTGTGGGTCGTCTGCGCCGTAGGCCAGCTGTCCGGGTGCACGTCGAGCAGGCCGCCACCGCCGGCGTCGAAGAACACGTCGATCCGGCCGTCGGCGGTCTTGTGGATCGCGCGGGGGCTCAGCCGGCTCAACACGCCGAGCGGATCCTCCGGGATTTTCTCTTCGGAGCGGACGACGTGCGTCCAGTCCCATGCCGGCACGTCCGCGGCGGGGGCGTCGTTGGGCAGCGTGGCGTAGAGCGATTTCGTGAAGTCGAAATTGATCCAGTTCTTGCCGGTGTAGGTGTGGTTGGGCGCCTGGTAATAGCCAAAGAGCAGGTTCCAGTCGGCATCGAGAAACGCGTAGCCGGCGCCGGGGCCCGATTCCGCGAAGCGAAACTCCTCCGGATCGAGGCTGCCATTGCCGTTGGTGTCGGACCAGGTGAAGGCGTCGGTCTTTGGGGAAGCGAGGTCGAGCTTGTGGAAGGCCGCCGCCTTCGCGATCGGCTCAGGAACGGCGTCCTTCGCCCAGCCGTTGTAGGGCTTGAAGCTCGCCAGCGCCACCGGAATGAGTTCACCGGTCTCGAGGTTGGGCCGCAGGATGAAGCGGCCGTTGGAGACGAGATAGACCTGGC
>JBIIOL010000331.1:0-4534 GCA_044336965.1 Pirellulales bacterium
CACCACCTCCGGCAAGAGGAGCGAGAGCGCCTGCCCGAGCATGACTGCCTCAGCCTCGATGCCCCCCACGCCCCAGCCGACGACGCCCAGGCCATTGATCATCGTCGTGTGGCTGTCGGTGCCGACAAGCGTGTCAGGCACGGCCACCTTCAGCTTGCCGTTCCCCGCGGCGGGATCGTCGCGGAGAAACACGCAGCCGGCGAGGTATTCGAGGTTCACCTGGTGGACGATGCCGATGGCCGGGGGTACGACCCGGAAATTCTGGAACGCCTGCTGGCCCCACCGCAGGAAGGCGTAGCGTTCGGCGTTGCGCTCAAACTCGATGTCGACGTTCTTCGCGAGCGAATCGGCCGCACCGAAAAAGTCGACCTGCACGGAATGGTCGATGACCAGGTCGACCGGCACAAGGGGGTTGATCTTCCGGGGATCGCCGCCTAGCCGCTTCATCGCCGCCCGCATGGCCGCCAGATCCACCACGCACGGCACGCCGGTAAAATCCTGCAGCACCACCCGGGCCGGCTTGAACGGAATCTCCGTTTCGGCCGGCTTGGCGGCGTTCCAGGTGGCGAGGCTGCGGACGTCGGCCTCCGTCACCTCGTAGTTGTCGCACGTCCGCAGCAGGGCCTCGAGCACCATGCGGATCGAATAGGGCAGCCGCGATGTGTTCGTCATGCCTGCGTCGTCGAGTGCCCGCAACCGGTAGAGCGTGGCGGGGCCGGAGCCCGTTTCGAAGGTGGCGCGGGCGGAAAACGGGTCGACGAACGTGGCTGCCATGGATGGAAACCTTGGGGTGTGAGACGCGGGTGAAAATACGGTGATGGTGCGAATCCGGGCCGCGTTGAAGCCGCGTAGCCTAACGATTTCGTCTCCGGGCAGAGAAGTGTCCGCTGCCGCGGCCCCGGAAAAACACCCCGAAACATGGCGAAACACAGCCAACGGGCCGCTGCTGGCGTGGCCAGACGGAAAAATTCTCGTCTGGAGTCGACATGCCCGCGATCGTGGTGTAAGGTTTCTTCAGGCGAGCACCTGCTCCCCGCAATACACCTACCGATCTCTTCAGCGGCTGTTCCCCCCCCCCAAAGACCCACACTTCTAGAGCCGCTACCGGACCCGTGGTTCCCCAACCGCGGGTCCTTTTCTTTTCCTGCCAGGTTCTTTTTTTGGCAGGTTCTTTCTTGGCAGGTTCTTTTTTGGCAAGGATTTCTGCAAAGGATTCCTGCCAGCCAGCGGTTGCGTGGAACGGGATCTGCATAGCATTCTGCCGCGGCAGACACATCCCCTTGCGAGGGATGCGACCACCCTTATAAAGCAATGGTGCTTCACGTGTTCGGCATCACATGGTCAGGGTGATCGGGCAGGCAATCAGGACTCGCAGGACGTGGCCGGGGCAAGAAAGGATCGACTCACGGAGAGGTCGATCGGCAGTGGGCAGGGACGGATCGATGTCGTGCGGGTGCGCCGGGGCTTCAGCCTCGTGGAACTGCTCGTCGTCGTGGTCGTCATCGCGATCATGGCCGGCCTGCTGCTGCCCGCCGTGCAGGCCGGACGGGAAGCGGCCCGACGGACGACATGCCAAAACAACCTGCGTCAGCTGGCCGTGGCGGTGCTTAACCACGAGTCGGGCAGCCGTCGCCTGCCGGCCGCGGCGCTCGTCAGCGAAGCGATCAATCCGGGAACCTGCACGGGGTGCTGGAACCCCTGGGCCGAGGCCCAACTCTCCTCCTTCGCGCCGGGAACGAAGCAGGGGTCGAGTTGGATTCTGGCGGTGCTTCCATTTCTGGAGCAGGCGGCGGTCTCCAATCGCTGGAACCGCTCCACGAATGTGCTGGGAAATGCCGTCGTGGCCCAGACCGACATCCTGTCGCTCTATTGCCCCACCCGCCGGTCCGGCATCCGCACTGACCGCGACGACCATAAAAACCTCGTCAACACAGGTTGGCGGCGCGGCGGCACCGACTACGGCGGCTGCTATGGCCGCGGCGACGGCTTCGTCAACGACACGGCCGACGATCACCGCTTCGCCGATACCGACACGCCGGTCGTTGGTTCGAGGGGCAATCGCCAGGGCATGTTTCTCCCCAACACCGGCAGGCTTTTGTCCGCAGCAACGGATGGGCTGGCCAATACGATCATGCTGGGCGAACTCCAACGGCTGCGGCCGGTCGTCGGGGGCACCAGCGCCGCCAGCACCTTCAATCGCACCAGTCAGGATGGCTGGGCCGTGGGAGGCGTGGCCACGCTCTTCGTCACCGCGACCGATCCGAGCCACTCCAATCCTGGCGGGATGAACAACCTCTTCTTCGAGTCGCCAGGCAGCGAGCATGCCGGCGGCTGTTTTTTTGCCATGGCTGACGGATCGGTGCAGTGGCTCAGCGAGTTCATCGATGCCAGGGACAACAACGCCGTCTTCCCGCTCCTCGGTTCGATACGGGACGGCGCCGTTGCCAGCCTCGCCACGGTCGGCCACTGACCTTGCGGGAGCACCCTACGATGACGTGCCGCCGATTCCCCGCCGACCGCCGGAAACAGGTCGCGTGCGCGATCACGGCGGTGTTCATCTTCGGCTGTTCGCCCTCCCCGCGGCCTCCGCTGGGCCGCGTCAGCGGTACCGTCTCGCTCGACGGCAAGGCTCTGGCCAACGCGACCGTGCGGTTTACTCCGGCCGGTGAGGGCCGCACCTCAGAGGGCACGACCGACGCCAACGGCCGTTATGAACTTCGCTACCTTCGCGACATTCGCGGCGCCAACGTGGATCAGCACGCCGTGCGAATCACCACAGCCAGCGAGGCGAACGGCGGCCGGGAACTGCTCCCGCCACGGTATCACTCCCGCTCGCAGCTCGAGGCACGGGTCGTCGCAGGAATGAACGACCTCGACTTCGACCTCCGCTCAGAGGGGCCCTGATCCAGCCCTGGCCGGCAGCACGACACCCTTCCTTCGGGGGTGTCGAATGGCCGAAGTATCCGCCAGCGCGCCATTTCGTGCACAATATTCCCGATTCGTGCACGAAGCCGAGGGTCCATGTTTTATTTCGTGGACTTCCGGAGGAGTTGATTTATAGTGGCACCCACCGGCAAGGACCGCGTTCGGCGGGCGGCGGCCGCTGCAGATTCAACATCGGCACGAGTCTCAACAGGATCGCTCACAGCAGGATCGCTCATGGACGAAACGACGACGATCACGCTCAAAAACGAAGACGCCCCAGGCCGTTTGGCGACGACGTCCAACCGCGGCATCACGGACGGCCAGGGTCTGGGATCGGTCGATGTGTCGGTCATCATGCCCACCATCTTCTGGTCGGGCACGTTCGAGCGTTGTGCGCGGCGGGTGCTGTCGTTGCTCGACGAGACGACCGCGAATGCAGAGGTTGTCTTCGCCTTTGACGGCGTCGCCCCTCCGGCCCCCGCGTGGCTCGACCGGCCCGGCGTCAGGATCGTGGACACGGGCAAGCGGTCTGGTCCGGCACTGGCCCGTAATCTGGCGGCGCAGGCGGCCCGGGGAGAAATCCTCTTCTTCGTCGATGCGGACGTCGAACTGGCCCCCGGCGCGATCGACCACGTGCACTCCGCCTTCAAAGCCGACCCCGATTGTGTCGGCCTGTTCGGTGCCTACGACGACGAACCGTCGGACGAGGGCGTGGCGAGCGCTTTCCGAAACCTCCTCCACCATCACACGCACGTCTCCCATCCCGGCAGGGCCGGCACGTTCTGGGCGGGCTGTGGTGCGATGCGGACGGCGGCCTTCCTCGACGTGGGTGGCTTTGACGAAAAGTATGCCTATCCGAGCGTGGAGGACATTGAACTGGGGATGCGGGTCGCCGCCAACGGCGGCAGGATCCTGATCATGCCGGACTTGCAGTGCAAGCACCTCAAGCGCTGGACGCTGGCCTCGATGGTGGTCACCGACATCGTGCACCGGGCCACGCCCTGGACGCACCTCATCATGAACAGCCATGAACTGCCTGCGACGCTCAACCTCGACTGGCGCGGGCGGGCCAGCGGCGTCTGCTCGGTGCTTTTGGCCGTCTGCCTGGCCGCCTCGGCCGTCGTGCCCATGATGCTATGGGCGGCCCTCGCCTGCGGGCTGGTCGTGGTCGCGCTCAACAACGACTTCTACCGCTTGTGCCTGAGGAAACGTGGCATCGGCTTCGCCGCGTCATCGATCGCCCTGCACTGGCTCTACTTCGTCTACTCGTCGCTGACGTTCGGCGTGGTCACGCTCCTCGAACTCTCGAAACGTTCCAAGCGATCATCCGCTTCCGACAGAAGCGGCTTGCGGCCGGCCGCGGCAACCGCGGCCATGATGCTGACGTCGAGGGCATCCGAGCTGCCCCCGTTCAGCCAATAAAAATGGGGACGGGAGCGATTTTCCGGGAGTCGATGACGACGCTGACGTCAACGTTGCGAAAATCGCTCCCGTCCCCATTTTTCTACAGCCCCGTCTCGCGCAGGTGCTGCACGAGGATCCGCTCGAGTTCGGCGATCGTATCAGGATGATGGTGCACCTTCGTGTGCTTGGCGGGCACTAGCACCTC
>JBIIOL010000024.1:0-15014 GCA_044336965.1 Pirellulales bacterium
CCGCCGGCCGGCCGCGGCAGGCGGCGACGGCGATGTTTTCGAGCACGGTGAGACTGGCGGCCGTCCCGGCCCGCGGATCCTGGAACACCCTCCCCACGAGCCGGGCCCGCTGGTCTTCCCGCCACCGCGTGATGTCGTGACCGGTGAGGTGAATGCTGCCGCCGTCGAGGCGGACGGTGCCCGCAATCGACCCCAGGAGCGTGCTCTTGCCCGACCCGTTGGTGCCAATGACCACGACGAACTGGCCGCTGGGAATCGTCAGCGACACGCCATCGACCGCGCGGACCAGCGGCCCGCCAGGGGCGGCAAATGTCACGGTGGCGTCGCGGAGTTCGAGCATCTGTTGTGAACCAGCTTGGATGAACCAGCCACGTTGAACGGGTTTTGGATGATCCGGCGGGACCGGGGTTTATCGTGCGGCGGAAGCCTGGTGTCGTCGCACGAGCAGCCGCGGCGCGACGAGCGCCGTCAGTACGACGACGGCCGTCGCGAACTTGAGCCAGTCGGGGTCGAGTCCGGCGCGAAGCGCCGCAGCGACGAGTTGGCGGAAGATCACGCTGCCGGCGAGCGTGGCCAGGAGCGCCCCGCCGAGCCGCACTTGCCCCACGAGGGCCGCACCCAGATACACACTCGCCATGCCCCACACCACCATGCCGATTCCCATCTGCACATCGGCGAAGCCCTGATACTGCGCGACGATGGCGCCGGAGAGCGCGGTGAGCGAGTTGGCGATCGCAAGGCCGAATACCGTCAACGCCCCCGTGTTGCGGCCGAGCGCCCGAGCCATCGTCGGGGTATCACCGCCGGCCCGCATGGCGGTGCCCAGCCGCGTACGGAAGAAGAGATAGAGCAGGAGCACCGCGACGGCCGCGGTCATCAGCATGAATCCCAGCCGCGCAGCCTCTCCCGCCGCGGCTCCCTCGAAGCTGATCAGGCGGGCCGTGGGCAGCAACGCCGCCTCCGCGCGGTCAAGGAGCGTCGTGACGCCGGAGAGCGGCACGTTGCTGCGGCCGAGCACGACGAGGTTCACGCTCGCCAGCGCCGTCGTCATGAGGATGCCGGACAGGAGCGGCTCGATGCCCAGAATGGCGTGCAGCATGCCGGTGCATGCGCCGGCCGCGGCCCCCGCCGCCATGCCCGCGAGCGTCGCGAGCACCGGATCGACACCCGCCACGAGCAGCACGGTCGCGACGACGGCCCCGAGCGTGAAGGAGCCATCGGTCGTGATGTCGGGAAACGAGAAAAGCTTGTAGCTGACGAAGACGCCGAGCGCGACGAACCCGAGCGCCACACCGAACGTCCATGTGGAGAGGAGCGTGATCATGAACCACCTCCCACGGGGAGCTTCGGCCCGGCGACCGTCAGCGGCGCAAACCAGCAGCAGCCGCGGACGAAGTCGGACTGACCGCTGCCGAGCACCGGCTGCGGATCGCCGAGCAGATGCATCACTGCCAGCGGCTCGGAGGCGGCGAGGTCGGCGACCGTGGCGGCGAGATCGACGGCGCCACGTTTGAGCGGCCGCAGGGGGAATATGGCGGCATGGGCATGGCCGGCCGGACCGTCGGGACCGAGTGGCCGCACGAACCCGGCCAGTGGCTCGACGGGATGTCCGCGTGTCACCACACCCACGATGAGGGCGGTGTGTCGCGCATGGACTGGCTCACGGGAAAAACTCAGCCATCGGGCCGTCGAGGCTGGATCGCCGGTTCGGGGATGGTCGTCAGCCTGCGACTCGCTGAGCGGCCGAATCAGCTCGACCCCCACGATGCCATGCACCTCGGCAACCACGACCACGGCCAGACACTCGGCCTGCGTCCGCTCGAGGAGCGTTGCGGCGAGTTCGTCGAATCGCACGGCGGGCTCGTCGTCGGCCGCTTCGAAGCCGGCTCGTCCGCGCGGCAGGCCCTCCCAGATCAGGCCCGACGCGAGATGCACGGCGGGCACGTGGCTTCCCTCGGCGAGGCTGTAATCGACCGCGGTGAACGGCTGCGGCCCACGGTGGAACACCGCGCCGCAGGCTGCCAGCATTTCGCCCGCGATCGCGGCGAGTGGTCTGTCATTCGCCATGCTGGCCAACCCGAGACTGAAGGCGTGCCGCGGCACGGGCCGGGGCGCCGTCTCCCGAATGCGGCCCAGCAGCGCGTCGTCGCTGGAACCAACGACTTCTCCCGTGAGCCCGCCGCTCCCGGCCGGTTCCCAGCCGATGAAGAGGATTCTTCCCTCGCGAACCTCGGACGGACCAGTCGCGGCGGCCGCGATCGCCTCACTCGACGGGGTCGAGCCGCTGTCGCCGGCTCCCCGAAGCTGGGGCTCCCTGAGAATCGGAGCCAGCCGCGTCAGTTCGAGCACGCGGGCCACCGGGTCGCTGGCTCCGCCGATCATGCACTTCCCACCGGCGGTCTTGGCGGCGCGATGAACGTTGAAGAGCACGCGGATTCCGGCGGAGCTCAGGAAGCTCACGCCGGTGCAGTCGAGCCGGATGGCATGATGCCCGCGGCGCAACTCCTCGGCGACGGCGTGCTCCAATTCCACGCCCGTTTCCGCATCGATCCGGCCGTTCACGGCGAGTTCAATGGCAGCCTCGCCGGACATGTCCGGAGCGTTCGCGCGGCGTTCGATGCTGATATCCATGCAGGCCGCTCGGGCGGACGTGGCGGAAAATGCGATCCGGCACAGGCCGGCGAGCCCCTATAGTAGCGATCCACAGAGAGGAACATCCCATGGACACGGTCTGGATTCTGCTCGCCACGGCGGCCGGCGGCTGCATCGCGTTGCAGGCGGCGGCCAACGGCTCGCTGCGGACCAACCTCGGCGACCCCCGTTATGCGACCTTTTTCTCGATCTGCGGCACGGTCGTGACGGCCGTGGTCGTGATGCTGGCGCTGCGGCCGAGCCCGCCGTCGATCGCAGCGATGCGTGCGGCGCCCTGGTGGAACTGGATCGGCGGGCCGCTGGGGGCGCTGATCGTGCTGGCCGGGGCCGCGCTCGCTCCCAAGCTCGGTGCCGCGGCCTTCATCGCCGCCGTCGTGGCCGGTCAGCTGATCTGCTCGCTCGTGCTTGACCACTTCGGCCTGATGAACCTGCCGCAGCAGGGCCTCACCGTCGGCCGGATCATCGGCGCGACGATGGTGTTCGCCGGCGTCCTGCTCGTGAAATACTGGTAACGTGAGACCGCGGGTTCACTGGCCGACGACGGCGGGAAAACCGGCGGTGACCAGGGATTGGTAGCCGGGCTTCAGCGGCCGCACGTCATAGCCGAGAGTTGCGAGGATGTCCGCAGCCTGCAGGCAGCGGCCCCCTGACAGGCAGTGGACGTAGATGATCTTCGTCTTGGGGAGCAGGTTGGCGAGGGCGTCGGGCTTCACGCCCTTCTCCAGCACGGAGAGCGGCAGCGAACGCGCGCCCGACAGATGGCCTTCGTTCCACTCTTCCGGTTCGCGGACATCGACGAGCACGGCCTTCTGATCCGCGACGGCCTGCTGCACGGCCTCGAGCGAATCCTTCGTGTGCTCCACCGCCACCGCGACCCCCACGGCACTCCCGAGCACCATCGCGAGCATGACGGCGCGGGCACAACACGTTGCCGCACCGCGCACCTGATTCCACGGCATCTTTGCCAGCATCATCGCCATGCCGCAGGTGTCGGTGACGCCAGCGAAGACGAGGCCGGCGCCGATGAAGCCCGCCAAGCCCAGTCCGATGGCCCGCGACGTTGGATCGAGACCAAACGCCGCAAGAGCAGCTCCGAGCACGACCAGTCCGCCGGCACAGATCCGCACCTGGCGTTCCAACGACATCACTTTCCGTCCGCTGCGGGCAACGTTGATCCCGGCGGCCTCGCAGGCCGCGGTGCCGCCGTCGATGCTCACCACGTCGTTGATGCCGGCGGCGATCATCTTTTCGCAGGCCTTCTGACTGCGGCCGCCCGACTTGCAGACAAAGTAGAACGGACCGGACTTCCCGGCATGCTCGGCGGCGATGGCCCGCGGATCGAGACGATCGAGCGGAATGTTGCGGGCGCCTTCGACGTGCACCTCGTCGTATTCGGCGGGAGTCCGCACGTCGATGAGCGTCACCCCTTCGCCCCGACGGCGGAGATCGGCAAGGGAACCGGGGGAAATCGTGGCAACCATGGCTGCACCTCCGTGGGCATCACTCGCACTCGAACCGCCACCTCGACGGCATGACGAATTCTACCGGATCCGGCCCGATCGATGCACGACCAAACGGCTGCCAACACAGCCACCCAAGCCGCCGCACACCCGGAGTCCCCCGGCTTGCGCCGGGGGCTTGTATTCGCTCGGCCGCATCCAA
This sequence comes from Pirellulales bacterium, assembly GCA_044336965.1. Taxonomy (GTDB): domain Bacteria; phylum Planctomycetota; class Planctomycetia; order Pirellulales; family UBA1268; genus CAMCQY01. The sequence continues at coordinate 4,315 of JBIIOL010000024.1, forward strand.
ATGAGAAGCCCGGGGACATGGCGAGAGCCTATTCCAACTCTCCCCAGCGCTGAAACGCTGCGGACAGTTGGGCTTCGCAGTCTTTGAGCCGCCGCTGCGTGGCGGCGATCTCGGTGGCCGGCTGTTTGTAGAAGGCTGGATCCGCGACCTGCTCGTGGAGCGACGCGATCTCCGTTTCCAGCTTCTCGATGGTCGCGGGCAGGAGGTCGAGTTCCCGCTGCTCCTTGTAGGAACGTCGTTTGGGCGCGGCGGCGACAGGCTCCGCCGCCGGCTCCCGCCTCGTTGGTGCGGCTCGCTTCGGCTCTGGATCGCCTGCCGTGGCGGCCGGCCTCTGCCGCAGCCAGTCATCGTAACCACCGACGTACTCGCGCACGCCCCCTTCCTCATACGCGATCACGCTCGTCGCCACGTTGTTGAGAAATTCACGGTCGTGGCTGACCATGAGGATTGTCCCGGCAAACTCCACGAGCCGTTGTTCCAGAAGTTCGAGGGTCTCGGCGTCGAGATCGTTCGTCGGCTCGTCGAGCACGATCACGTTGGCGGGCTGCGTGAAGAGCTTGGCGAGCAGCACCCGATGCCGTTCGCCACCCGACAGGAATCGCACCTCGGTCCGGGCCCGCTCCGGCGAGAACAGAAAATCCTGCAGGTAGCCGATGATGTGCCGCCGCTGGCCGCCGATGGTGACGGTGTCGTTTCCGCCGGCGATGTTGTCGGCGATCGATTTTTCGCCGTCGAGCTGTCCGCGGAGTTGGTCGAAGTAGGCCACGGCCAGCTGGGTACCGAGCTTGACGGTGCCCCGCTCGGGCGTGAGCTGCCCGAGCAGGAGCCGCAGGAGCGTGGTCTTTCCTGCGCCGTTGGGGCCAATGATGCCCACCTTGTCACCGCGGAGGATGTCGGTGGAGAAGTTCGCGAGGATTGGCCGGCCGCCGTAGCTGAAGGTGAGGTTCTCGACCGCGCACACGAGCGTGCCACTGCGGGCCGCCTCCTGGATCACGAGCTTCGCCTGTCCCACCTGTTCTCGCCGCCGGCTGCGTTCATTCCGCATCGCCTTGAGCGCCCGCACGCGGCCCTCGTTGCGGGTGCGGCGGGCCTTGATGCCCTGGCGAATCCAGACCTCCTCCTCCGCCAGCCGCTTGTCGAAGAGCGCGTTCTGCTTCTCCTCGGCGGCGAGGCTGTCGGCCTTCCTCGCCAGGAACGTGTCGTAGTCGCACGACCAGTCGAAGAGCCTGCCGCGGTCGATCTCCCAGATTCGCGTCGCGAGCTTTCGGAGAAACGCCCGGTCGTGCGTCACGAACATGAGCGTGCCCGGCCACCCCGCCAGAAATTCCTCGAGCCAGTTGATGGAGGCGAGGTCGAGGTGGTTGGTCGGTTCGTCGAGGAGCAGCAGAGTGGGCTCCGTGACGAGCGAGCGGGCCAGCAATGTCCGCCGTTTGAGCCCGGCCGACATCGCCGCCAGGTCACCGGCGGCGTCGATCTGCATCCGAGCGAGCGTCCGATTCACGCGTTCTTCGGCCTCCCAGCCCTCGATCTCGTGGGCGGCCACCGCGGCGTCGAGGGCGTGCCTCACGAAGGCAAACGCGTCGCCGGAGAGATCCTGCGGCACCTCCTGGGAGAGGAAGGCAACGCGGACCCCTGGCGTGAACGTGCACCGCCCCCGATCAGGCTGCTCGAGCCCGGCGATCATCTTCAGCAGCGTCGTCTTGCCACAGCCGTTGCGTCCCAGAAGGCCGATCCGCTGTCCAGCCTCGACCTGCCGGGTCACTCCATCCAGGAGCGGCGGCCCACGGTAGGCGATCGTCAGGTCGTCGAGATGAAGCAGGGCCATGTGTGACCGTGGAACGGGGGACAGGATTTCGGCATCCTACCGAATTGTGGGGCGAACGATGCGTTTCCGCCGCAGTCTTCCCCGCCCTGCTGCTTCATGGACGGCACGCAGGCACACGCGCCAAACACACAGAACACACGAACCGCGAACATTTCCCACACATGGAGCGTACACACTGACGAATGCCGCGAGGCCCGCGAAGGCACCTCCGGCGACCGTCAACCAGGGAGGATGAGATGGTTCGAGAAGACCTCGTATCGCTGTGCGAAAACTACGTGCGGAGCCGCGACGAGGCCGCTTCCCAGCGGCCGGTGCCGCCGGTCGACCCCACGCCGGAAATCGTCCGGAGCTACCGGCTGGCCGAGATCTCCGAGAGCGAGATGCAGGCTTTGATCGCCTTTGTCGACGACTCTGAAGAAGAGGACGACGCTCTCGCCACGGAGATGGAGGCCGCCGGCATCAGTCTCCATGTCTACGACGGCCTCGAAGCCGTATCGGAAGACGACGAGGACGAGGACTGGCAGCCCGGCCAGCCCCGGTAGTGCACCCCACGCCCACCGAAGTCCCCCGGCTTCCGCCGGGGGCTTCTTGTCAAACGGTTTCCAGCACCCGACCGTGGTTCCCCGCCGCCTGCAGCGGACGTCAGAAGCAGTTGTTCCGGACTTCCTGCGCGATCAATTCGCGGATCCGCTGGATAGCCTGCTGCTCCATCGCCTTGGCATCGCACCAGAACTGCTTCAGGTCGTCCCGCCATTCGGCGTTGGCGATGTACTGGTCATACCGCCAGAGCGCATCGAGTCGACGGCTCAATTCGTGCACGAGGTCGTGATCGTGGTCCGCGATGCCCGCGGTTTCGCCCACATGGCAGAGTTCTCGTTCGGCGGCAAGGATCATGGCGAAGGTCTCCGGAAGGTGCGTGTCTTTGAGCTCGAAAATCGCGCCCGGTGCACTGTCGGGCAGCCGCCCCACGGCGGCAAATTCCCGCAGCCCTGCCCGACATTCCAGCCGGACAGTTTCCCAAGATCAGGCACGAGGATCGACCATCTGGGATCGATCACCGAACCCTCTTCGCGACACGCCCGTCACGTGAGCATCCAGTCCGGCAGGCGGCGGACCTTTCCTTCCTGGTCGACGCAGACCACGGTCGTCGTGCCGGTGGCAAGGATGGTCGTGCCGCGGATCAGTTCGTAGGCGTGCCTGATGTGGGCGGCCCCGATTTTTTCCACCCGGGTCCGCAGCCGCAGCAGGTCGTCATAATCCGCCGGTGCGTGGTATTTGCACGACACGTCAGCCACCACCATGAAGAGGCCTTCGTTCTCGAATTCCCGGTAGGTCCGGCCGCAGGCCCGGAGCATTTCGGTCCGGCCCATTTCGAAGTAGGTGAGGTAGTTGGCGTGGTGCAATCGCCGTTGACCGTCGGTCTCCTGATACCGCACCCGTATCTCGATCTCATGCACCGTTTCAGCCATGTCCACATTCCTCGGGTCAGGTTGCCGGCGAGGACCGTCGCGGCCGCGACCCGGCTTCGTTGACCAGTCGGGCCCCCAGACTCTATTCTTTCCAGTGATTTCCGGGCAAAGCCCCGGCCACACGACGGCGACGCGAGCCGTCCGCGCAGACCATCCTGTAATCCAAACCGTCATTCCTCAGGAGTTCGAGACGTGAGCCTTGGCGACGCGGGAGAGGGCACTGGAGTGGGATACGCGACGGCCCGTGGCCGCAACTGGCCGACGCTGCGGCAGTTCACCGTGTTCATGGAAAACAGGGTGGGGCAGCTGCTGGAGGTGGTCCGCCGGTTCGAGGGATCGAAGGTGCGGATCGTCGCCCTCTCGATCAGCGATTCCGGCGAATGTGCTTTTGCAAGGTTCCTACTCAGCCATCCGGAGCAGGGACGGGAGATTCTGGAGCGGGCGGGGCTGGCACTGATAGAGAGCGATCTGATCGGGGTTGAACTGCCTGACGACAGCCAGCCCCTCCTGCGGATCTGCACGGCGTTGCTCCAGGCCGAGGTCAACATCATTCAGGCCTATCCGATCCTGTCGCGGCCGCGCGGCCGTCCTGCGGTCGCGCTCATGGTCGACAACACGGAGATGGGCCTGGAGACGCTCGCCAACAAGGGTTTCACGACGATCACCGAGGGTGATCTCGACGAACACGAGTGAGCTGTCGGGCTGCCGGCTGGCTGCGGTCAACACGCCGGTGAGCAGGCCGTGCTCATTCGAACATGCCATCTGGCAGTCCATCGACCTGCCGCACGATGATCTTCTGGATCGAGTCCCAGGCGACAGCCGTGAGCGTGACGGTATTGTCGGCAGCTCGGCTGGCAAACAGACCGTGCGACCCCACCGACCACCGCGCCTCGTACAACTCCGGCAGGATCACGCTGCCGCCGGTGATGTGCACCTCGACGATGCCCCCGTGTGCGACCTCCTGAAACAGCCGGGCCACGAGTGCCGCCGTCGGATTGGCCAGCCCCTCCGGACCGCCCGGTCCAGGCTCCGCCGGTGCGACGTTGACCTGCGCAGCCGGAGAGGAGAACCCGACGAACTCGGTCGCCGACACCTGGCTGTCGCCGGCCGTCACGAGGCCGGAGAACGCATCCTCCTGCGGTGCCGTCAGGCCTGTTGACTGGAGGTCCTCGTGATCGGCTGTCTGCTGGGGCGAGCCGCTGCCGTACCGCTCGTCTCCGGTGTGCGCGTCCCTGGCGCCGACGTGGAGGGCCTCCTCGACGCTGGGTGCCGCTGGCACAGTTTCCACTCCGGCCCCACCTGCATGCGGTCGTGCCGGGTGCGATGGCGCCGCCGCCGAATCGCCGATTGCCGGGATCCGAACTGCCACGCCACACTTCGAACACTTGCCACGCTGCCCGCCCATCGCGGCCGACACGACGATGCGATGGCCGTTCGAACAATTGAAGACGATCTTCCCGGCCGACTTGACCGGGGCCGGGGTGGTAGCGGGGACCGGCTCTGACGGGGTCTCCGCGGCTGGAGTGGGCTCGTCCGCCGACGTCTCCAGTATCTTCCAGTCGATCTTCGCTTTGTCGTCTGCCATGGCGTTATCGGCCTTCCTCTGGTGCTCAAACCCGGTCTGCTCCTCTGAGCCCAAGTCTAGCCTCCGGCTGGTGGCTTGACGGGGGCGGGCCCGCCTCTGACACTCTCCGCGGACGGTCGAGGCGGCCCGGACAGCCGGCCCGCAGGCGATGCCCCCTGTTTTGCACCGGATCGAGTTCCATGGCCATTCAAGTCATCTGCCCCGGCTGCCGGTCCACGTTCACCGTCAGTGACAAATTTGCCGGCCGCACCGGCCCCTGCCCGAAGTGCAAGAAGCCGATCACCATCCCCAGCGACGCTGTGAAGGAGGTGAAGATCCACGGTCCGGAGGACGAGGCCCCCGTTCCCGGCCGGGCACCCACGACCCCGATCGTGTTCGTGGAACAGCCCATTCCGAAGATCGCCTACATCGCGGTGGCCGTCGGCGCCGTCACGGCGATGCTGCTGGCGCTCGTCGCCCGGTTCGCCTGGGGTGCCGGCCTGGCCCCGGTCTGGCTGCTGGCAGCCGCGGCCGGGACCGTGGCCATACCGTGCGCCTGGATCGGCTATGAGATCGTCCGTAACAGGGATCTGGAGCCCTACCGCGGCCGCTCCCTGCTCATCCGCGCGGTCATCTGCGGCGTGGTCTATGCCCTGCTGTGGGGCGTGAAGGGATTCCTGCCCCCGGACATGACCACCGACATGTGGCAATGGGTCTTCCTGGCGCCTCCCTTCCTGGTGGCGGGCGCCCTGGCGGCGCTGGCCGCGTTCGACTTCGACTGGGGCACGGGCGTGGCCCACTACTCGCTCTACGTCATGTTCACCGCGCTTTTGCGGTTGCTGGCCGGATTCATGCCAATCTGACACCCCGCTCTGACACCCCGCGCGATGAAGCCACCATGCCGCTCACAGCCCTGCCGGAACTGGTGGCGCTCGAATCCCACGCGGAGGGCGTGCGGATTCCCCCCGGGGTCACCGTGCCGCTCACGGACCGGGTGCGGGCCCTGCTCGACACGACCGAGATGCGACGGTTGGCCCGCGTCAGCCAGCTGGGCCTCGTGGCGATGGTCTATCCCGGCGCCGTGCATTCACGGCTCGAACATTCCCTGGGTGTCTACCGACGGGCGCTCGAGTTTCTGGCCCGACTGAGGCACGATCCCCGGTTCGCCACGGCGGTCGACGAGGCCGACGCGGCGGCGTTTCTGGTGGCGGCACTGGTGCATGACATCGGACACTGGCCGTTCTGCCATCCGATCGAGGACGTGGGGCTGGCCCGGTTTCCCAAGCATGAGTCGCTCGTGCACGACGTTCTCGCTCAAGGCGAACCGGCCGCCGTGCTCGCCGGAGCGTGGGGGCTCGCCCCGTCGCGTGTCTCCGACCTCATCACAGGCGTGGCCACCGATCCTGCCGGTCGCATTCTGCATTCCCTGCTCTCGGGGCCGATCGACGTCGACAAGATGGACTACCTGGGCCGTGACAGCCTCCACGCCGGCGTTCCCTATGGCCGGCATTTCGACGAGGAGCGGCTGCTCTCCAGTCTCTGCCTCGACGAACACGGCACCACGCTCGCCATCACCGACAAGGGCCGCACGGCCGCCGAGATGCTTGTCTTCGCGCGGTATGTGATGTTCAGCGAGGTCTACTGGCATCATGCCGTACGTTCCGCCACGGCGATGCTGCAGCGGGCCGTCTGGATCCTGCGAGACGTCCTCGATCCGGCCAGCCTCGTCAGGCTTGACGATCGTGGGTTTGTCGATGCGCTTTGCACGCTCGCATCAGGCACGTCCGCCGCCCGGCTCGTGGAGGGGCTCTTCGGGAGCCACCGTCGTCTCTACAAACGGGTGGCGTCGTACGACGCCCTGCGGAGCCCGGCCATCCACCGCGGCCTCGCGGGCCGCACCTATGAGGAGAAGGTGGCGATCGCCGGCCGACTCACCGCCGCTCTCTCACGCAGGGCCGGCCTTGCCGTCGGCAGCGAGGATCTCCTCATCGATGCCCCGCCGGCCGAACGCGAGGTGGAGTTCCGGCTCACGGTTCGCGAACCCCGCGACGGCGTCATCTCATGCTTTTCATGGCGCCGGTTCGAGGAACTCTCCCCGGTGGTTCGCAGCCTCGCCCACGAACAGTTCGACGATATCGTGAAGCGGGTGCGGTTTTTCGCACCGGCCGAGATTGCCTCAGCCATTGCGGGCTGCCAGGGCCTCGAGGAGATGATCCTCGAGGCCACCGGACAGCCGCACTGAACTGGGAGCGTCGGGGCTGGTAGCGTTTGCCACTACTTGCCGCCGGGCAGTTTGCCTTCCTTGAGCAGCGCGCCGAAGGTCGGGGAGCCGGCGTTGGCCGGATCGCTCGGCAGGGCCGCGACCTCTTCCAGCGCCTTCTTGATCTTCTCGACGTTCTTGGCGTCTTCCTTTTTATTGAGCCGTTCGGCCAGAGCGTGGCCGTAGGCATTCCGCTCCTTCTTGCTCGTGCCCGCGTGGCAGACGTTGCACTTGGCCGTCTCGACCTCGGCGGCCAGAGCCTTCTCGGCCGGGTCGGCACTGTCGGGCTTCACATAGACAGCCTTGAACTCGTCAAAGAACTGCTTGATCGCAAAGGCCTCGCGGGCCGAGCCGCCACACGCCAACGCGACGGCCGCTCCGGCGACCAATGCATACCTGCTGCTCCTGCTGCAAGACATCGCTGCTCTCCAAGGTGACTTCTGCCGCGGAGACGTTCCACCAAGGGCGTCTCAAAAAAGCGACCCCTTAACTAGACCCCCCAAGCCCGGCGGCGTCAAGGAATCGTCCCCCGGCTTCCGCCGGGGGCTTTTATTTCGTACGTACCCCGGGCCTGACACGTATCATCCCGTCGCTCACGCTCAGGGCTTGTATCGGCAGATCCCGTGTATTCCATAAAAGCCCCCAGGCATAGGCCAGGGAATTTCCGCACGCGCGCCGGGCCCGGCTATTCCTCCCCCGGCCAGTCGTCGATCCGGGAGGCGTGGTTCATGGGCTGCGGCTGGGAGGCGAAATCGATTTCAAACCGTTCTGCCGCCCCATCGATCCGCCTGAGGATCCCGCTGCCTTCGTAGCGGCTGGCGGCATCGATCCACTCGATGGCCGGCCGATAGGCCTCGGGGTCCCACATGCCCGACTGCTCCAGCACAGGCCGCCCCTCGGGCACGAGAAAACGGCAGGCCTTGGCAAACGCCTGCAGCCGCGGTGCAAGCGGAAGGGCCGGCGAGTCGACCAGGCAGGCAAACCCGTCGCTGCAGGCGAAGAGTCCGTCCTCCAGGGTCATCCTCACGGCAGTGCCGTTGCCGGCGGTCCGCGGCGATCCCTCGACCAGCAGGAATCGCCCCGATGTGACCACGCGCCCCCCCGACCAGAACAAGTCGATGCGGCCGCCCCCCTTCGACTCCAGAAACGCCGCACCGCCCTCAGCCCGCGTGTCGTTCGCGCGAATCTCCTGACGATCACCGGGGCCCTGCTCCGACCGCACACAGACACCGGCGGTCGCCGCCTCGCCCGGCATGACGAACGACACCCGCTCGCAGATGAGCGCCGATGAACCGCGCAGAAACACGAGCGCCGGCCGTCCTCCGCCGGCAGGCAGAAAGGCCGAGCGGAGCGTCACATCCTGGAGTTCGAGTGTTCCCGACACGACCGTGCAACTGCCGCCATCGCGCGGCACCGCACCGGTGTCGCCAAACCGCAGAATCGGCTGCATGCCGTCGGCGGCGCGAATCGTGAGTCGCTTGCCATCGACGGTGAACGGCCCGTCGTCTCTCGGCTCGGTACAGGCGATCTCGATCACGTCGCCGTCGGAAGCCTGGCGCACCGCCTCACCGACCGTGCCGCAGTCGTCATCGACCGCCGGCGCATCGACCACTCGCCAGATGCGGGGTGTCGGCTCCGAAGGAGTGTCGTCGGCCTGCATCGTCGACCCAGTGCCATCGATCCCGGATTCGACCGCCGGTAAACGGCCCGCTGCCGGTGCGGCCACGCCGAACTGCCTCTGCTCTTTGCCTGCTGTCCGCAGCCACAGGCCGCCCACGACAACCGCAAGCCCGAGGAGCGGAATCAGCCACGGCAGGTGCACGGGCACGGGCCGGCTGGCCTGTTCGATGACGGTGGCAGTGACCGGCCTGGGCGCACTGAGTTCGATGCCGAGGTCGTCGGCCATGGTCGTCAGGTCGGCCACCAGATCGGCGGGCCGCTGGTAGCGGTCCTTCGGATCCTTCTCCATGAGCCGGCCGAGGATGTGGGCAAACTGCTTCGGCACGTCAGGTCGCAGCGCTTCGATGGACGGCGGAGGATCCTGCTGATGCTGGAGCAGCTTCTGCACCATCGTGCCGTCGGCGAACGGCGGCCGGCCCACGAGCATGAAGAAGACTGTGCAGCCGAGCGAGTAGAGGTCGCTGCGGACGTCGGCCGACCGGGGGTCGCGGGCCTGTTCCGGCGAGATGTAGTCGAAGGTGCCGAGCGTCATACCGCTGACGGTGAGATCCTGGTCGCCGGCCATGTGGTGCAGCCGTGCCAGGCCCATGTCGACGACGCGGGCGCGGCCGGTGGGCGTGATGATGATGTTCGAAGGTTTGATGTCGCGGTGGACGACGTCTCGCTCGGAGGCATGCTCGAGTGCATCGGCCACCTGGATCGTCACGTCGATCGCGCGGGCCACGCCAAAAGGCCCCTCTTTCGTGACCACATCGCGGAGGTTCGTGCCCTCGATGAATTCGAAGACGATGTAGTGCCAGCCGTCGTCTGATCCGACCGCGTGCACGCGGCCGATGTTTTCGTGGTCGAGGCGGGCGGCCGACTGGGCTTCGTTGCGAAACCGCTTGAGCATGTCGTCGTCGTTCGACTGCTGCCGCGAGAGCACCTTGACCGCGACGACCCGGTCGAGGGTGGTGTCGAGGGCGCGGAAGACAGCACCCATGCCGCCGCCGCCGACGAACTCGTCGAGCCGGTAGGGGCCGAGGAAGTGCCCCTGGAGCATGCGGCCGATCTCGGCCATCGACGCCGCCCGCCCGCCGGCGGTTGGCTTGCCGGAAATAACGGTGGCGTCGCCCGTGGCCATGGAGGCCGCGGGGAGTGCATCGACGCGAACGGGGACCGGCGTGTCGCCAGACACACGGGACGAGGCTTCCATGCATTCGACCCTAACAGGCTGCCCCAACGCGGGTCAAATCGGTTGCCGGCGGTGATCGTTGCACGTCAGCCTACCTCGCAAGAAAGACGCCCAGTTCCTGCACCCACGCGCTGCGAAACGCTTCATAGGTGTATCGAGAAGCCGTTTCGAACCCTACGGCCGCGATTCGCTGAGAGAACGCCGGATCCCGCATCGCGTGAATGATCCCATCCACGAGCCCAGAGACGTCGGGGTATGGCACGACAGCGCAGTTTTGCCCTGGCACCATGTATTCGCGTCCTCCGTATCCGTCAAAACCGAGCACCACCGTGCCCATCCCCATGGCTTCCAACGGCACGAGTCCGAAGCCCTCGGCCACCGAGAGCGTGAGCAGATAACGGGCAGACGAGACTCTCTCCATAAACCGGTCTCGCGGCAGCCTTGATCTGGACCTTTCAACTGCTGCGTCCCAGTCAATGATCTCCTCCAGCCCCCGATCCTTTGCCTTCAATTCCCGACGCACTCGGTCGAGAAGCAATCGCTGGTGCGGCCAGTCGCCTTTGGTATTCACCTCGATCGAGAAGGGCGGCCTCGCCTCCCAGGTCACAACCGTGTCACGGGCAGCCTCGCCATGGTGGATGAATCGGGAATCCGGGATAAACGCCGGTATCACGCCAGCTTGGATGCCATACGTCTGCGATAGAAAACCACGCACGAAACTGCTGACA
>JBIIOL010000332.1:0-4509 GCA_044336965.1 Pirellulales bacterium
GCTCGTGCTGGTGGTGGTCGTTGCAACCAAGGCCGGCCTCGCCCGCTGGATCGGTGACATCGGCGAACATGCCGCGAGCACCTCGCTGCAAGCCGACGCGTGGCATCACTGGGCCGATGCCCTCACGTCGATCGCGGCCTTCATCGGCATCTCGATCGGCCTGATCGGCGGGCCGGGCTACGAACCGGCCGACGACTGGGCGGCGCTGCTCGCCTGCTGCATCATCGTCTATAGCGGCGTGAGCCTGCTGAGAATGGCCGTCCGAGATCTTCTGGACGTCGCCCCGGCCAAGGAGTTTGAGCAGAAGGTGCGTGAACTGGCCCTGGGAGTGGAGGGAGTGCGGGCCCTGGACAAGTGCCGCATTCGCAAGAGCGGCACGGCGTATTTCGTCGAACTCCACGTCGAGGTGGACGGCCAGGCGACCGTCCAAAAAGGCCACGATATCGGCGGCCGGGTTCGCAGTGTGCTGAAGAAGTCATCGCTGCGGATTGCCGATGCCTTCATCCACATTGAACCGGCGCCACCTCTTCCTCCCCATCTCTCGGAATCGACATCATGAGCCCGCTCGACTGGACGATACTCTCGTTGCATCTGGGAGCGATGCTGTTCGTCGCGCTCGTGCTGGGGCACGCGGCACGCAGGCTGGGCATCCCGGCGGTTGTCGGTGAAATCGCCGGCGGGCTCCTGCTCGGGCCGACGATCCTGGGACGCATCTCTCCGGAGACGTTCACATGGCTCTTCCCGCCGACGGGACCGATCACAGGCGGCCGGGCGGCGATCGCGCGAGTCGGCATGCTCTTCTTCATCGTGACGATCGGTCTCGACATCAGCGTCGGCGAATTCCGCCGGATCGGCCGCAAGGCGCTCTCGGTCGGCATCATCGGCACGCTCGTTCCGCTCGTGCTCGGATTCCTCATGTGTTACGTCTTCCCGACCGTGATCGGCGTGACGCAGAAGGATCAGTTTGCGACGGCGCTGTTCATGGGATCAATCCTGTCTCTCTCGGCCAACCCCGTGATCGCCCGAATCCTCATGGACATGGGCCTATTCAAGAGCGACATCGGCCGGACGATCATGTCGGCGACCCTCGTGGATGACCTCGTGGGCTGGGGATTGTTCGCCGTGATCCTCGCCGAGTTTGGCCCGCACGCGACCGGTCAGGGACAGGGGATGGCGATCTTCGGGATGGTGTTCGTCTTCATCGGCGGCATTCTGCTGCTCGGCCACTTCGTGCTGCCGCGGTTGATGGACTGGGTGCATCGCAATCTGCCCCAGCCTGCCGGCTCGATCTCGTGCATCGCCCTCCTCGCGCTTTTGGGTGCGGCGGGCTCGGAGTATCTCGGCCTGCACTCCTTTCTCGGTGCCTTCGTCGTGGGCATCGCACTGGCTGATGTCTATCGCGAGCATCCCAAACCGTTCGAGATCATCGGCAACTTTTCCTACGCAGTGTTCACCCCGATCTTCTTCGTCTCGATGGCGATCGCGGCCGACTTCGTCAAGGGTTTCGACCTCTGGCTCGTGGTCCTGATCACGGTCGTCGCCTTCGTGGGCAAGATCTGCGGCGTCTTTCTCGGTGGCAAACTGGCCGGCATGGACAGCCGCCAGGCACTGGCCGTGGGCTGCGGTCTCAATGCCCGTGGCATCCTCGGCATCGTGATGGCTGCGGCGGCCTACGATGCCGAACTGATCGACCTGCGGCTGTTCGTGGCCTGCGTGCTGATGTGCGTCATCACAACGATGGCGGCCGGACCGGCACTGCATGTCATTCTGGGTCGCCGACAAAGCCCGTCACACTGAGCTGGATGCAGTCCCCAGCTCGACCGCAGCAACCGCTGTGGTCGCAGTGCCGGCCGCGCAACACTCCGATGGCTGGTGAAACTCCGACGGGTGGTCGTCGCCGACGTCCCCGTAGATGTCGTGCATGCCGGCGATCGCGGCCAGATACTCGTGGAAATGAGCGTCCATGGTTCAACCCTCCTTGGTTGAAGAGATCTACGGAGCATCGATGCAGACGGTTCAGAGCCTCCCGGAAATCCCAAAAGCCCACAAACCCAGGCTGCCCAAACTGCCGCGCAGAACCTCGCACGCCCAACCTTGCACGCCATGCCCGGCACACGATGGCCCAGAGTGTGGATCGGAGATACCATGGCCCGATCGGACAATCGCCAGGCCCTCTCATCTCTCCCATTCTTCGTGAGTTCCCCATGGACATGCTTTGGTTTCTTCTGATTGGCATCGCTGCCGGCTGGCTCGCCGGACAAATCATGAAGGGCGGCGGCTTCGGGTTGATCGGCGACCTGATCGTGGGTGTGATCGGCGCGCTTGTCGGTGGGTTCCTCTTCAGCTTGTTTGGATTGTCGGCCGTCGGACGCCTGGGCAGCCTGGTCACCTCCACCGTCGGTGCCATCGTGCTGATCGCCCTGCTCCGGGTCGTCAATCGCCCACGCCTCTAGTGCACCGCACAGGAACGGTGCGTGTGGGGGGGCCGTGACACGGAGATGTGGATGATCCTCGACAAGCACCGCACGATCGCGGGCCCGGGCTTCAACCGCTGGCTCGTGCCGCCGGCAGCCCTGTGCATTCACCTCTGCATCGGGATGGCCTACGGGTTTTCGGTGTTCTGGCTGCCGCTGACGCGGGCCGTGGGCATCACGTCGCCAGTCGTCTGCCCGGCGGGCATGGGGCTCCTCGAGAAGCTCACCACCACCACCTGCGACTGGGACAAGCCGCTCCTTGGCTGGATGTACACGCTGTTCTTCGTGTTCCTCGGATCGAGCGCGGCGGTGTTTGGCACGTGGCTCGAGAGAGCGGGCCCACGAAAAGTCGGCGTTGTGGCGGCCTGCTGCTGGTGCGGCGGACTCGCGATCTCGGCGGCCGGTGTCGCTCTCCACCAACTGTGGCTCCTCTGGCTCGGCTCGGGCGTGATCGGCGGCATCGGCCTTGGGCTGGGCTACATCTCGCCGGTGTCGACGCTCCTCAAGTGGTTCCCGGATCGGCGGGGCATGGCCAGCGGCATGGCGATCATGGGATTCGGCGGCGGTGCCATGATCGGCTCGCCGTTGGCCGACAGGCTGATGAAACATTTTGCCGGGCCGGATTCGGTCGGCGTCTGGCAGACGTTTCTTGTGCTCGCGGCAATCTATTTCATCTTCATGATGCTCGGGTCGTTCGCCTATCGGGTGCCGCCTGATGGCTGGGCTCCCGCAGGCTGGCACGGTGAAGCGTCGGCCACGCCGTCCGCCTCGCCTGCGCTGGCTGGCACGCATCCAGCAGCCGAATCGATGACGGTCACCCAGGCCTGCCAGACGCGGCAGTTCTGGCTGCTGTGGCTGGTGTTGTGCCTGAATGTGTCGGCGGGCATCGGCGTGATCGGCATGGCCTCGCCCATGTTGCAGGAGGTGTTTGGGGGCCGGTTGCTCGGCGAGAACACCCCCTTCGAAAAGCTCGACACAGCGCAGTTGGGCAGGGTCGCGGCGATGGGCGCCGGCTTCACCGGGCTCCTGAGCCTGTTCAACATCCTTGGGCGATTCTTCTGGTCCTCCCTGTCCGACACGCTGGGCCGGAAAACAACCTATTGCGTGTTCTTCCTGTTGGGGGCGGTGCTTTATGCAGCGGTGCCGACCGTGGGACACACAGGCAACATCCCCATGTTCTGCGGCATCTTCTGCCTGATCCTGACGATGTACGGCGGTGGGTTCGCGGCAATCCCCGCATACCTGGCGGATCTCTTCGGCACGGGCAACGTGGGCGCGATCCACGGCCGACTGCTCACCGCCTGGAGCGTCGCAGGCATCCTCGGGCCGGTGCTCGTCAATTACCTGAACGAGTATCAGGTTCACGCCGGCGTGACCCGCTCGCGCGCCTACGACCAGACGATGCTGCTTCTGGCCGGGCTTCTCGTCGCGGGCTTCGTCTGCAATCTGCTGGTGCGGCCCGTGCAGAGGCCGCACCCACTCAGGGCCGACGATCCCGGCACCGCGCCGTCCGGTCATCTCCCAGCCGCCCGACACCCGAGTGGCCCACGGGAGCCATCCCGCACAGCCTCGTTCGATGGCTCGGCGCATGCCGCCAGCAGAGTCTGGCTCGTGTTGTTTTGGCTCTTGGTTGCCGCACCGCTGGCGTGGGGAGTCTGGATGACCCTGCGGCAGGCATGGGTGCTGCTCGGATAACTGCTCCGCATGGACAGCGGGGCTGGAGGGTTCCTCGGCGTTCCCCTCTGGTGTCCGGCCGCAGTTTTGCCGCAGCCACTGGGCACGGTATCGTGAGGGCCTCTTTGTTGGCCCATCCCAGATTCCCTCCCATGCCCGGCGGTCTCCGATGCCCTTCTGCGACGACTCTTTCCTGCTCTCCTGCGACGCGGCAGCGTCCCTCTATCACGATGTCGCGTCGCATCAGCCGATCATCGACTACCACTGCCACCTGAGCCCGCGCGATATCGCCGAGGACAGGCGGTTTGAAAACCTCCACGCCATCTGGCTCGACGGCGACCACTACAAGTGGCGGGCCATG
>JBIIOL010000333.1:0-4500 GCA_044336965.1 Pirellulales bacterium
CCGTGATGCGATTCGGCGAGGATCACCTGCGGATGCTCCGCGCCGTGCGTTTTGCCGCGGCCTTCGGCTTCGCCCTGGAGGAGCAGACGCAGGCGGCGATCGTCCGCATGGCGCACCTCGTGACCACCGTGAGCCCCGAACGGATCGCGGCGGAGCTGCGAGGAATAGTGACGCGATCGGGACGGCGGCGGGCCTTCGAGTTGCTCGTCCAGACGGGGCTGGCCCGCGAGGTGCTGCCCGAGGCGGCGCCGGCAGACGGCGCGGCAGCCGAACACGCGGCCTGGCACGACTCGGCGCGGATCATCGACGCTCTCGACGAGCCGGAGATCGCGTCGGCGTTGGCCGTGCTCACGCTGGCACGGCCTGTGGAAACGCCCCGCCACATCGCCGCCAGACTGCGGCTCTCCACCCGCGAATCGAAGACTGCCTGCTGGCTGCACGAGGCCGTCGCTTTCGTGGACGGCAATGGTGGTGAGCTCGGCGGCGACCTCGATCAGCGGCCGTGGTCGCAGCTGCAGCCGTGGCTGGCGCACGACGCGGCCTTCCTGCTGGCCGATGTGCTGCGGGCCCGCGCCGCCTGTGGCCACGGTTCCGCTGCCGCCGCCGGTTGGGTGACCGCGAAACTGCAGATGCCGCAGGAGCAGCTCGATCCGCCGCCGCTCGTGACGGGCAACGACCTGCTCGCCGCCGGCGTTCCGGCAGGCCGCGCGGTGGGGCAGACGCTCTCGGCCTTGCGTGCTCTGCAGCTTGATGGCCGCATCGCGACACGCGACGCGGCCATCGGGTGGGTGAGGGCGCAGAAGAGCGACTAAGCGGCGTCGGTTGGAACTGCGGCGCCGCTACTTTGGTGGTTCGGTGGGCTCGGGGAGGTCGTCGATGCTCTCGAGCCGGAAGACTTCCAGAAACTTCCGCGTGGTGCGGTACGACGGCTCGGGCGGGCTGTCGTGGCCGTCATGTGCGACCTCTTCGTGAACCAGTTCCAGAAGGCCGCGGCGGACCAGCTGCCGCCATACGGAAGGACGGGCATCGCAGCCCAGTTCCACGATCCGGTTGCGTTTCACGGGCTGATTCCAGGCCACCAGCGCCAGCACGTCGAGCGCCTCGGCATCGAGCCGCACCGTTCGGGTGCGGGCCTCGACCACGCTGCCAAACCGGGCGAACTCGGGCCGGAGCCGCATCACCCAGCCGGCGTCCTTCGCCACGACCTCGTACGGGCAGTTGTTGCTGCGGTACCGCTGCCGCAACGCCGCGGCGAGGTCGTCGATCTCCTGCGGCCGCACGCCCCGCATCAGACCGGCCACCTTGCGGCTCGTGATCGGCTCGCCATCGGGCAGGCCCACGAACAGGATCGCCTCCAAGATGGTCTCAGGGCAGACACGGCAGCCGGTGTCGTCCGACGCGGATGTGGCGTCGTCGTCGAGCAAGGGCGAGGCATCCACCTTCACGACGTCGGCTTCCGTGGCGGGTTGCGCATACGGATCGCCTGTGCCCATCATCGCAGCGAAGGCCTGCGCCAGCTTGTCGATGGAGAGCCCGCCATCGGCCGGCGGCGCCTGGAAGCCGGCCGATGGCGGTGCTGCTGACGTGGGTGCCGGTATGGCTTCGCCCTGCCGAGGCTTGCGCTTGGCCATGGTGGCTACCGCCAGCGTTTCGCGACGTGGGCCTTCATGAAGGCGAGGGAGCT
This sequence comes from Pirellulales bacterium, assembly GCA_044336965.1. Lineage (GTDB taxonomy): Bacteria > Planctomycetota > Planctomycetia > Pirellulales > UBA1268 > CAMCQY01. The sequence goes on from JBIIOL010000333.1 coordinate 1,685, forward strand.
GGTCGCGAGCTGATCTTCCGACGGAAACATCTTCCGCCAGATCTTGGTCGCCGCCACGATGTTTGGCAGCGCGAGCCCGAACGCCTCCACCACCATCCAGCCGTCATAGCCGGCCTTGTGAAGGGAGTCGAAGGTCTCGTCCCAGTGCACGTGGCCTGTGCCGGGGATGCTGCGGTCGTTTTCGGAAATGTGCACGAGCACCGTCCAGGGCGCGGCCGCCTGGATCGCCGCCGAGAGATTCTTCTCCTCGATGTTCGCGTGGAACGTGTCGTACATCATCCGCACGTGCGGATGGTCAATCGCCTGCACGAAGGCGACCGTCTGGGCCACGCTCGTGAGGAAGTAGTTCTCGAATCGGTTGAGGTATTCCGTGGCGATCGTCACGCCGGCCTGTGCAGCATGGTCGGCAACCTGCCGCATCGTGTCGACGCCCCACCTGAACTCGTCTGGTGTCGGTCCCTTGCCGGTGAACTCGCCGATCGCGGAATGGGTGGGGCCGACGAGCAGCTTCACGCCGGCGGCATGGCAGCAGTCGAGCGTCTTTTTCATGGCATCAACGGCGGCCGCGCGGACGCTCGCTGACGGGCTGATCGGATTGTCACCCGGACCGCGGACCGTGACGGCCGTCCGCTCCAGGCCGATGGCGTCGAGCTTCTTCGACCAGTCCCTGTAGAGGGGTTCGTCGAGTTCGAAAATCGGGATCTCGATCCCGTCGTACCCGAGCTTCTTGATCCGCTCGACGACAGGCACCATCCCGTCATGCATGCGGTCGGTCCAAAGGAGAAGGTTGAGGCCGTAGTGCATCGCTGGCTCCCGATGTCCAGAAGGAAAGGACTCCCGTGAGATTCAAGCAGGGAAGCGACCCAAAGAACAAGGGCAATGCCGTCCCTATTTCGCGCGGGATGGGCGTTTCTTGCCGCGGGCGCCCAGTCGGCGGCCGTCCTTCGTGGCCGGCGCCGTCTTGAGCGGCTCGGCCGCGCCGTCGAGCGGGTCGCCCACTGTGATGCCGGCGAGCCGCGCGCTGATCTTGTCGGCGTAATCGTCCGACAGTTCCATGCCGAGGAACGAGCGGCCAAGCTTCTTGGCCGCCGCGAGCGTCGTGCCGCTGCCGCCGAAGGGGTCGAGCACCGTCTCGCCTTCGTTGCTCGATGCACGGATGATTCGCCCCAGCAGCTGCTCGGGCATCTGGCAGCCATGCCAGCCCGAACGCTCCTTGAACGTGCCACAGATCCGCGGGAAGTACCAGGTGTCTTCCGCCGCGCTGAATCCCTCGGGCAGGTCCTGTGGACGCAGCACCCAGGTGTCGTCGGGGAGCCGGCCTGTCGGGTTGGCCCGCTTGTCGCCGTAGACGAGCTCCCGCGCGGACGGCACGCGGATGGCGTCGGTGTTGAACGTGAACGCCACCGGATCGCGGACGAAATGAAACAGGTGGACATGCGACCGGCTGAACTTCTGCTTGCAGTTGACGCCGAACGTGTAGTACCACACGACCCAGCTGCGGCAGGTGAGCCCCAGCTCCCGCGTGGCGATCACCTTCAGCTCCGCAGCGTATTCGTCGCCGATCGCCAGCCAAAACGTGCCGTCGGGCCGCAGCACGCGGACGATTTCCCGCATCCACTTCTTTGACCAGTCGAGGTAGGCGTCGGCCGAAAGGCGGTCATCGTAGGCATCGTAGTCGTAGCCGATGTTGAACGGCGGGTCGGCAAACGCCAGATGCACGCTGCCCGCGGGCACTCGCGACATGAGGTCGAGGCAATCGCCCCGGTGCACCGCATCGATCGCCAGAGGCTCGCGTTTCATGACCATGACAGGGAACTCCGTTTCTTCGCTTCCGGCCGAGGGAAACCCACGGTAACGAAGCCCGGGGGCCATCGTCCAGCCGCTGGCCTCATCCAGCCGTCATCCCGCCGTCGCCAGCCGCAGTGCGACCGTGCAGGCGGCCTCGAACGCGTCGAGGTCGAGCTGCTCCTTGGTCGTGTGGATCTCCATCTGTCCGCAGCCGAACGTCACGGTCGGGGTGCCGTTGGCCGCCATCCAGTTGGCGTCGAGGCCGCCGTTGGAGACATCCAGGCGGGGCGTGAGTCCGATGCCGCGGACGGCCTCCTGTGCCGCCACCACGCAGGGCTCGTCGTCCGGCAGGCGAAACGCTTCGTAGTCGAGGTGTCCGTCGAATGTCACACGACCGGTCTTCCCATCGGCGGTCCGCACCTTCTTGACCGCATCCGTGAAGGCTTTCTCGATTGCCTTGACGATCCTGCCTCGGAACGCCGGGTCGTGGCTCCGCGCCTCGGCCCGCAGCGTGGCCGACTCGGCCACGACGTTGGTCGCACCGCCGGAGGTGATCACGCCCACGTTGCTCGTGCCCCGCTTGCCGTCTTTCATCACCAGTCCGTGCCAGCCGTCCTCGACGAGCGACGCGATGGCCAGTGACGCGATCGCGATCGCCGACACGCCCTTCTCCGGCGCCACCCCCGCATGGCTGGGAATCCCTTCGATGGCGATGTCCATGCGGTAGCCGCCCGTCGCGCCGACTGTGATCTTCTCGACGGCGCCGCCGTCGAAGTTGAAGGCCAGCTTCGGCTTGCCGAGGTCGGCAGCCTTGGCGAACCGCGCCCCGTAGAGCCCGACCTCCTCCTGGATTGCGAAGAAGAATGTCAGCGGAGGATGCGGAAGCTTGCGCTTCAGGATTTCGATCGCCGTGGAGAGCACGACCGCGCAGCCAGCGCGGTCATCGGCGCCGAGCCCGGTCGCTGGGTTACCGCTCTTCACGAAGCGGCCGGCCACCACGGGCTTCGTGCCGATGCAGACGGGCACCA
>JBIIOL010000617.1:0-4497 GCA_044336965.1 Pirellulales bacterium
GCGCAATCGACGACCGGCCGTTGGAGATCCGTTGAGGACACTAGCCGCGGCGGTTCTGTCGTTGTCCATCGCCGTGGGACTACTCACCGTCCACGTAGGGACATCAACGCCGGCCGCTACGCCCTCCCCGACTCCAATCCCGACCATAGAGCCAACCCCCGTCCCATCGACCGGATTCCCCACCCTGGCGGGGTTCGCGACCTTCTATGACGCGACCCGGAACCACGCATGGTTCACCCAATCGCCCCGCAAGAATGCGGCCAAGTACCACCAGGACGGCGCGCCGTTCGTCTACTACGCCGCGGCATCGCCCCGCCTCCGAGCGGTTCGGATGTTCAAGTGGGGTTGGGAACCCTATCGCGTCATCGTGTCCAACCCCAACACGGGGATCGCGATCGTCGCGTGGGTGGTGGATGAATGCGCTTGCGTTGGCGGTTCCCTCATCGACCTCGCGCCGGGCGCGTGGAAGGAGCTCGCCGGCGGTGCATCGTTCGGCCGTGGGATTCAACCCGTGATCGTTGAGGTGCTCCCATAGTTCGTTGAATCGCGGTATCCTCCGCCGTATGGTTCAACCAGATCGAACGGACAGGGATCAACGTAGCGCGGCAAATCTCACCACTCCGGAGGCGAAGATCTTCGTGGAGATGGTGCGACGTGCACGTGGTGATTCGCGCGCGTTGTCGGGTGTTGCATATGCCCACGAGTCCCTCGGACTCCCGACCTCATGGATGCGTGAACGCATGGCCGGACGAATCCGTGTCAAGGCGGGGGACCTCGAGATCCTCGGACGATTGATTGAGGTGGCACAGTCCAACCCGTATCACGGGAAGACCGTCATCATCGCCCCCGAACGATCCGAAGCCACGTCCGCCGAACTCCGAATGTTCCGCGTGTCCGTCCGCAAGATGTGCCGGGAGTGCGTGGGAGGCGACACGGATGAGGCCGCGAAAAAGATCGGATGTCCCGACCGCTCGTGTCCTCTTCGGGATGTGTCGCCGCTCTCACTCTGTTCCAATCCCATTGAACACCCGGAGCGGTGGTAGGATCTCAACGAGGGCGCGCGGTCGCCTCCGTCGTCGTCATTGACGATTGACGGAGTACACGAGGGGTTCGACTCCTCTCCGCCTTCACCACCTCCGCGGTCTTCGCGCCCTTCGTCGCGCTGTCTTCTCCGACTTGAACGGTGGCGGGTTCTCCCCGTACCTGGCGGCATAAAGCGGGCGAGCGCAACGGTATTCAATCGCCAACACCCGATCCGCGCGACGGCATCGAGACGGTGGGAGGTAGGTCCGATGGAGTGCCATCAACGCAATCGCCCACGTCTTCGAGTGGTAGTCTTCGACGACGAGGTGCGCGAGCTCGTGAAGCGCGGTCTCCCGGTTCTGTCCACCACAGAAGGCGATCCAATGCTCTTCCCATGATGCCTCGGCATCGAAGCACGCGATGGAACCCTTGGGGTGGTGGTGAAGTCGGATCTCCTCCAGGTTGATGCGCTCGGCCTTGGCGACGCGCTTGGTGAACGCGAGCACGGGCGACCATCGACGGGTCGCCGTCTCGGACTTATCATTGGGAACAACAACACGAATCACGGAGGGATTGTATGCGGCGACCTTGCATCGAGTGCGGACGGCCATCCGAGGGTTCACGGTGTGAGGTGCACGCCCTACCCGACCATCGCAAGCGGGCGGGCTACGGGTACGCGTGGACACAACTATCCCGGGAAATCCGTGAGCGGTTCCCCTGGTGCGCCATATGCGGAACGGCCGGTGTCCCGCTCCACGTGGATCACATCACGCCGCGCTCGTTGGGGGGTTCGGATCACCCATCCAACCTTCGCCCCTTGTGCTCGCCGTGCCATCACCGCCACGGCAAGACCAGGCGTTCGAGGGGGTAGGGGGTCGCATCCTCGGGGGGTTCCGACCGCTATATCCAACCCCAAAGCGTGCGCGCGCGTGGGGAGGTTATTCGAGTTCGGTGGGTTGAGCTTGTCTGGTGGACCGCTTGACAATCCGGGAACACCCGTTCCATAATCTACCTAGATCGGGGATGTCCCCCGTGAACAACAGGAGGCGATGATGAACAAGGCAACGGCGAACGCAATCAAGACCCGGGACGCACAATGGAAGCACGCGGAGATGATGGGCCGGAAATACGGCGTGTCGCATCCCGCCGCCCGATCCGCCCGACGTATTTGGGCGGTATACGTCGCGAAAGTAGAACACCTGGCGAACGGCGGAACCGAAGCGACGTTCGAACTCCCATCGTCCGAAGCAATCGCGGCGGCGGCCAAGTGAAGGCGCGCACCGCACGGGACTTCGGTTCCACCCGTTGGGGATACGGGGCGGCCCGAACGTACATCACCGCCCACGCCCGACGACGGGCGGACGCGGCCATTCTCCGGGCGGCGAATGAACTCGGTTGGACGGCACGGGAGTTGCGCCTATGGAGCCAATCGAAGTTGGGGCGGTGGTATGGCGACCTCTTCATCGGCAACGCCCGCGGACTCAAGGGACGGCGCACGGTCGTCATCGCCCGGGAGTTCCTCGACGCGTCCGCATGGGTTGAATACAAGGCAACGATCGGCATCTAGCCTTGCCGATTGGCACGCCCCACGGGATGAGTTATCATCCCCGCCATGGACAACGTTGGAGGACACCCGCAAGCGTTCCGCTCGCGCATCATCGGCGCGGGTGAGGAGGCACCCGACCAGTTGCTCGCGAACCCCGCGAACTGGCGCGGCCACCCCGCCGCGCAACGCGAAGCATTGGCCGCCGTGTTGGATGAGGTTGGATTCGTCGCCCCGGTGATTGTCAATCAACGGACGGGCCGATTGATTGACGGGCATCTCCGAGTCGAGTTGGCGATGACACGCAACGAGGCGCGAATCCCCGTGTCATACGTTGATCTATCCGAGGACGAGGAACGCGTCGTCCTGGCGACCTACGATCCACTCGGGGACTTGGCGTTCGCCGATCCGACCCGACTGGGCGAGTTGCTCGCGGAGATCACCCCCACATCGAATGAAGTGGCGGAACTATTGTCGAACCTAGCTCGCGCAACGGGCGCGGATTCACCGGACTTTGGCGCGGCGACTCTTGGCGACCAGTCCAAACTTGACGAGAAGAATCCCATCAAGTGCCCGGGGTGCGGCTATGAATGGCGGCCATAGCCTTCGGGTTGATTGGTGTTCCCGCGAAGCGGCGACGTACGCGGTGGAGAAGTGGCACTACTCGCGCCAGATGCCGTCGTTCAAACTCGTCACGTTCGGCGTATGGGAAGACGGGAAGTTCGTCGGAGCGGTGATCTACGGCGGCGGTGCAACGCCGAACCTATTGAAGCCGTACCGCCTCGGCCAGTTCGAAGGGTGCGAGTTGGTGCGTGTCGCCATGACGAAGCACAAGACTCCCGTCTCCCAGGTGATCGCGATCACGCTCCGAATGTTGCGGAAGTCGTTCCCCGGTCTTCGGCTTGTCGTCTCATTCGCCGATCCGGGCGAGGGGCACTCGGGCGGTATCTACAAGGCGGGCGGTTGGGTCTATGCGGGGATGATGCGGGAGGCGCGGTACTTCAAGGTCCACGGCCGGGTCCGTCATCCGCGAAGCATCGCGGCAAAGGGTGGCATTCAATCAATCGAAGCCGTGCGCGCCAAGTTCGATCCGTTCGCATCAATCGTCATCAAGCCCGGGAAGCACCGCTATCTCATGCCGCTCGATGATGCGATGAAGACCCAGATCGTCCCACTTGCTCAACCGTATCCCGCGGCGGTACAATCCGACACACGAGCGCGCGAAGCATAGGGAACGATGCGGCCCGATTCCATCGGGACGAGGACGGTGTGAGACGATCCGCGCGCTCCAATAGGAGGCACACCATGACGCGACTGTTGCGACAGAACCGGGAACTCCGCGAGGTTGGCGCGTGGAACTGGACGCTCCCCGCCCTCGGTGCAAAGTTGGACGACGGCCGAACGATCCTCACGTGCCCACAAGCCGGAGCGTGCGCGGCGTTGTGCTATGCGCGAAGCGGGACATTCCGATTCAAGAACGTCAAGGCGGCCCACGCGCGCAATCTCAAGCTCGTCATCGACACGCCCGACGAATGGGAGTCCGCGATGAACGATGAGATCGCCCGGTATATCAAGCCCGGATCGTACGTTCGAATCCACGACTCGGGGGATTTCTTCGCGGCCGACTATCTGGTGGCGTGGATGCGAATCGCAACCAATCATCCGGCCGTGATCTTTTACGCGTACACGAAGGAGGTGTCGTTGTTCAAGCGGCTAGTCGAGGGCAAGGCTCCGACGAACTTCCGATGGCTTTATTCAATGGGCGGCAAGGAAGACCACTTGATTGATGTTGAACGGGATCGGCACGCCGAGGTGTTCCCGACCAAGTATGCGCTCGAATCCGCCGGGTACTTCGACCAGTCCGCGTCGGACATTCTTGCGATCACCGCCCCGACGAACCGGATCGGCATCGTCGCCAATAACATTCCGCA
>JBIIOL010000334.1:0-4478 GCA_044336965.1 Pirellulales bacterium
CACCGAGTTTCACACCAAGGATCCGCGGTGTTCCGGCTGCCACTCCCGTATCGATCCCTACGGCATCTCCCTCGAGCGATTCGACGCTCTGGGGCGGCTGCGGCCGGCGCGAGACCTCAAACCGGGCGAAACCCGGGCCACACTCCGCGACGGCACCGTGGTCGACGACACCGCCGGCGGCCTACGCGGCTACATCGCCGGACCGCGCCGCGACGACCTCCTGCGGTCGCTCGCCCGCAAGCTGACGGGCTACGCCCTCGGTCGGGCCGTGCTGCCGTCGGACCGCGCGCTCGTCGAGACACTGACCAAGACCATGGCCGCCGGTGGCCGATGGTCCGACGCCCTGCTCGTGATCGTGCAGAGTGAGCAGTTTCGCTGCATCCGGCCGACGGCCTCCGTGGCCGCGGCATCCCGGTGATACGCTGTCATCGAGCTTCGACTTTTGGAGAGGACCCCACCATGACCACTTCAGCCACCTGCTCCCGCCGCACCGTGCTTCGCGGACTCGGTGTCTCGATGGCGTTGCCCTGGCTCGAATCGGTGCCACGGGCCGTGGCCGCCGCCACCACTGCCGATCAGGCGCCGACCCGCACGCTCGTCACGTTCACCGGGATGGGCTTCCACTCGCAGCATTGGTGGGCGAAGGGAGAGGGCAGTGCGATGGAACTCGGCCCCTGCCTCAAGCCGCTCGAGCCCTGGCGGGAAAAGATGGTCTTCATCCGCGGCTTGTGGAACGAGAAGGCCAACAACGGCACCATCCACTGCATGCAGACGGGCAACATCTTGAGCGGCGCGCCGATGGACAAGAAAGAGGTTCGCACCGGTGTGAGCTTCGACCAGGTGATGGCGAAGCGGGTCGGCGACCGCACGGAAATCCCCTCGCTCGTGCTCGGCTGCGAGGATACGGTGCCGGGCCTGCAGGATGGCGCACCGCTTCTCTACGGCTCGCACATCTCGTGGAGTTCGGCCGTGTCGCCGACCTGGACGGAGACCCGGCCGGCGCTCGCCTTCGACCAGCTCTTCCGCACCGACCGCGGCCGTGAGGATCGCCGCGTGGTCGATGCCGTGCTCGAAGACGCCCGGTCGCTCAAGCAGCGGCTCTCCGCGTCGGACCGGCAGCGGTTCGAGGAGTATCTGGGGAGCGTGCACGAGATCGAGGACCGCATCAAGCGGGCCGGCAAGGAGCAGGAGGCAGGGGGCTGGAAGCCCACACTCGTCGCCCCCGATCGGGAGCGGCCGGCCGACGGCATTCCCGCCGCGATGCCGGAATATTGGCGGCTGATGAACGACATCCTTCTGCTCGCCTTCCGTACCGACACCACGCGGATCGCGACGATGAAATACTGCAACGACGCCTCGATCCTCGTGCACACCCACCTCGGGATCCGCGACAACCATCACTACCTCGCGCACACGCAGCCGGAGACGCTCATTGCGCTCAACCAGTTCTTCATGTCGCAGTTGGCCTACCTCTGCGAGAAGATGACAGAGGTGAAGGAGGGCGACCGCACGCTGCTCGACAACACGGCGATCATGCACTGCTCGAGCATGCTGCACGGCAACCACGACTCGAAGCAGCTGCCAGTGGTGTTGCTCGGCGGGGCCGGCGGCAGGCTCAAGGGCGGCCGCTCGCTCGACTATCTCGAGGCGTCGAACCGGCGGATGTGCAGCCTGTTCCTCCACATGATGGACTGGGGCGGTCTGGAACTCGACAGCTTCGGCGACTCCAGCGAGCGGCTGACCGGCATCTGAACCGCCATTTCCGGAGTCCCCCGGCTTCCGCCGGGGGCTTGTATCCGAGCAACGCGCTCGGCACGTAAGACTTGCCAGAGACCGCTCAGGCCTTCGGAGCCGCGGGCGTTGTCGGCAAGAGTTCGATCCAGCCCGCCACGTGTTCGCGGGCGTAGGCGGCAGCCCGCTTGGCGTCGCCGCTGCGGATGACCTCGAGCAGTTCGCGGTGGCTGTCGACCGTCTGCTGCCGGGTTTGCTTCGTGGCGGCCTGATGACGCAGCTGCATCTGCGTGAGCCAGAGCTCGACCTGGTCCCGCATAGCGGTCCAGCAGAGCATCAGCCGCCGGTTCTTGCCCGCCTTCACGATGCGGTCGTGAAACTCGGTGTCGAGCCGGGAGACATCGGCGAGGGTCTTGGCATCCTTGGTGGCGGAGATGTTGGCCTCGAGGGCCGCAAAGACGTCGGCCGTGGCATGCGCCGCAGCCAACGATGCCGCCAGCGGATCGAGCGCCAGCCGCACGGCGTGGATCTCCTGCAGGTCGGCGGGCGTGAGCGTGGGAACCCGGGTGCGGCCCTGCGGGTCGAACTCGACCAAGCCCCGCAGTTCCATTTCGATCAGCGCTTCGCGGACCGGAGCGCGGCTCACACCGAGTTTGGCCGCCAGCGACGGCTCCGAAAGCTGGGTACCGGCCGGGAAATCTCCTGCGACGATGGCCTTCGACAGTTGTGAACTCACCGAGTGGGCGAGACTGACACGGCGGACTCTGCTGAGCGGCATGGGAAGGATCGGAGGTGGACGTGGTGAGCGGGGAACCCTTGAGAAGGTACCACCGCAACTGTATTGTGTCGACAGTCCGAGCGTCGTATTCGCCGCTGTCCGCGGGCCGGACAGCGGGAGGGATGGCTCGTGATCAACCGTAAAAAGGGTGTGCCACCGACGTGTCGGGAAAAGCCCGACGGCGGCCCACCATGACGGACACCCCGGACGCCGATGTCGGGATGGGCACGCTCCTGACGCCGCGCGATGTCGAGAAGGCGGTCGCCGCGGGGGCATCATTCGGCGTGTCCCCCGGCGTCACCGATCGGCTGGCCGATGCCGTCACAACGCATGCCCTGCCATTCCTGCCTGGCTGGCCAGATTTCGCGGTGCAACCGCTGTTTGGCCGCTGCCGGGGCGGCCGAATGACGGCGGAGCTGTATTATAGGGATTGCCGGAAGCGTGGCATCCGGAAAAAATACTGGTTGATGCCCCCGCGTGTCGCGGGCGGCCTCTCGCGTTTCCCTGAATCACCCGAGCACGATGACCCCCACACCTTCCGCCGCCGACCGCGACTCCATGATCGAGGCCGACGGCCTCTGCAAGTATTACGGCTCCTTCATCGCCACTGAAGACATCACCTTCAGCGTGCCGCGCGGCCAGATCGTCGCCTTCCTGGGGCCCAACGGCGCCGGCAAGAGCACGACCATGAAGATGCTGACCGGCTACCTCGCCCCATCCGCCGGCATCGCTCGGATCGCTGGATACAACATGTCGACCGACCGGCTCGCAGGAGCGACCCGGCTGGGCTACCTTCCTGAAAACGGTCCGCTCTATCCCGACATGACGCCCCGTAGCCTGCTCGAATTCTTTGCCGACGCACGCGGGCTCAAGGGAGCCCGACGGGCGGAGCGGATCGAGGCGGTCGTCGACCAGTGCGAACTCGGGAGCGTGATCGGCAAGGCCATCGGCAAGCTCTCGAAGGGGTATCGTCAGCGAGTTGGGATGGCGCAGGTGCTGCTCCATGAACCCGATGTCTTGATCCTCGACGAGCCGACCAGCGGACTCGACCCGAACCAGATCCGTGGCGTGCGCGAGACGATCCGCCGGCTGGGCGAACGAAAGACAATCCTGCTCTCCACCCACATCCTGCAGGAGGTTGAGGCCCTGGCCGACCGGGTGATCCTGATCTCGGAGGGTCGGATGCGGTTCGACGGCACGCCGCTGGAACTCCGGGCAGGTGGTCGCGGGCTCGACGAGCGGTTCCACGAACTCACGCGAGGCGTCTCCGTGTGAAGTGTGCCGGCGTCTGCCGGTTGCCCCGGTGCCAAATCGGCATCGTGACGTGTGCAGGAACAGGTTTGGGAACAATTTCTGGAACAGTTTTTCAAGGATCGATAGCCATGAAGTGGAATGTCCTCGACGCCGTATTCAAGCGGAACTTCGTCGCCTACTTTTCCAACCCGACCGGTTACGTCTTCATCTGCGTGTTCGTGCTGCTGGGGTCACTGGCGGCGTTCTGGCCGCCGGAGTTCTTCAACTCCAACCTCGCCAATCTCGACCAGCTCAACCGCTATCTGCCGTACATCCTGCTCGTGTTCATTCCCGCCATCACGATGAGCGTGTGGGCCGAGGAGCGTCGGCAGGGTACCGACGAACTGCTTCTGACGATTCCCGCCAGCGACTGGGAGGTGGTGTTTGGGAAATATCTCGCGGCGGTGGGGATCTATACGGTGGCGCTGATGTTCTCCTGCATCTGCAATCTCGCCATCCTGCTCCTCTGGGGCACGCCCGACGCCGGCTTGTTGCTCTCCAACTACCTCGGCTACTGGTTCGTTGGGATCGCCATGATCGCCATCGGCGTGGTGGCCAGCTTCCTCACCAACAACCTCACGGTGGCCTTCATCCTCGGGCTGGCGTTCAACGCGCCCTTGGTCGTGGCCGACCAGGCGGGGTCGGTGATGTCGCCGGGGCTCGCCAAGTGGGTGCG
>JBIIOL010000335.1:0-4477 GCA_044336965.1 Pirellulales bacterium
CGGTGCCGCCGGAGGTGCCCGTCACGCTCAAGATGCGACGGGGCATCGATGACTCGCAAGAGAGCGCCGACAGGTTTTGGACGATCTTCGACGGAGCCTTCGCGCGGGGTGTGGCCGCGATCACGGTCCACGGCCGGACCGTGCAGCAGAAATACGTCGGCCCGAGCAACTGGGATTTTCTCGCGGCCGTGAAGCGGCATGCGGGCAGCCGCACCGTGATCGGCTCGGGCGATCTCTTCTCCGCGGAGGCCTGCGTGGCCATGCTGCGGCAGACCGGCGTCGACGGGGTGAGCATCGCGCGGGGGGCGATCGGCAACCCGTGGATCTTCCGGCAGACGCTCGCGCTCCTGGCCAATGAGACACCGCCGCCGCCCCCCACGATCCACCAGCAGGCCGACATGCTCCGCGAACACTTTGAACTGGCCGAGGAACTGCACGGCGCCGAACTCGCCGGCCGGCTGATGCGGAAGTTTGCCATCAAGTATGCCCGGCTGCACCCGGAGTATCTGCCGGTGCGCACCGCCTTCGTCGATGTGAAGGTGAACGCCAACTGGTCTGAGGTGCTTGCGCGGTTTTACGCCGATGACGGCCCTGGCCGCGACCCCGCCGACGACATCGACGAAACGACGGAGTGCTAGCGGTTGTGTTCACGAAAAGCGTGCCGCGATGCATCATCCCATCACTCGCGCTCCGGGCTTGTATGTGCGGCATCATCCGTGAGGGGCTGCCCATGCCCCGAACCGCCGCTACGCCAGCGCACGTTCAATCTCTGCATGCACGTCGGCATCGGTCTCGATCTCCATCCGCATGAGAAGCACCGCACGGGCCCGCTCGGCCATGACATCCGCGTGACGCCATCTCCCCAGCGCCCAGGCGGCCGCACCGCGCACCACCGGTTCCTCGTCGGCCAACGCCAGAGCCAACGCGTCGAACGACGCGGCGTGCGGAGAATTGCCCAATGCGATCGCCGCCGACCGCAGCAGGCCGCGCCGCTTGGCCCGCCGCATCGGCGTGCCCTTGAATCGCTGCCGAAATGATTCGTTATCGAGTCCGAGAATTCCGGCGAGCGACGGCGTCGGCAGGCCGTCGCTTGGTTGAAAGGTCGGCTCTGTCGATCCCGGCGCGTGGCGGTTCCACGGGCAGACCTCCTGGCAGATGTCGCAGCCGAAGATCCAGTCCTGCATGCCGGGCCGAAGGTCGTGGGCAATCGGCCCGTGATCTTCGATCGTCATTGCACTGATGCAACGGCTGGCGTCGAGCACGCGAGGCTCCACGAAGGCGGCCGTCGGACAGGCATCGAGGCAGGCCGTGCAGGTGCCGCAGTGGTCCACCTCGATCGGCGTGTCGGCCGGGAGTTCCAGATCGGTCAGCAGCGCCGTCAGAAAAAAGAAGCTTCCCGCGTGCGGGTCGATCAGCATCGTGTTCTTGCCGAACCAGCCAAGGCCGGCGAGCAAGGCGAACTCGCGTTCCGCCAGCGGCGCCGAATCGACCACGCCGCGGGTGCGGCAACCCGGCACGCGAGCCTCCAGCCAGGCCCCCAGCATGTTCACCCGGCTGCGGAGTAGATCGTGGTAGTCGTCACCCCATGCGTAGCGGGCCACGCGGCCCGTCCCGTCTCCTGACCCGCCGACATCCGCGCTGTCGGCAGCGGCGGTCGCATGATCGGTGGCGAGCATGATCATGCTCCTCACACCGGGCAGCAGGTTCGCCGGATCGGCTCGCAGCGGTTCCTGCTGCTCGAACCACTGCCGCATCACCCCCGCAAACCCCTGATCGAGCCACCGACGGACAAGGTCGCGCCGCGGTGGCGGCGTGGCCGGAGCGATGCCCAACCGCGAGAAGCCGATGCGAACCGCCTCCTTCCGCAGTTCGCCCACAAGGAGGCGGCCTCCTTGGATGACAGCAGATCTGTCCGCGGCGGCGAGATCGTTTGGGGCTTTCATATGGAGAGACGCTTGGAGAGACGCTGGATGGCGGTCTGCTGGCAGGCAGGGGCGGCTGGGCCGGCGACGGGATTCACGTCGGCATGAAACGTGAGGCTGAGCAGGGCAGCCGCGGCGACTCCGTGTGATACCGGCAGAGAACTGGTCTGGACCCGTGCGGGCCACTCGCTATCCTCCCGGCCCGTCAGCGTGTCTTCAGGCCCAGTCTCTAGGCCCAGATTGTGCATAACGATTTGCCATGTCCAGCCCGACGGCCTGTTTTCCAACCGCCAGCCTGCGGAGTATGAGCCGTGTTGCAATTTTCCAGTCGCCATTCTGAGCCGGCTCGGCCCCGAGATGATGCTGAGCCACGAAATGGCAAGTCCCGACTCCGCGACCACGGATCCTATCTCTGCCTTGCCACGGCGGCGCTTGCAGCGGTCGCCCTGCTGGGCCTCGCCGGCTGTCAGACCCCGCCACAAACGGCCGCACCGGTCTACGGCAGCACGGTCGCCCCGCCGGCCACCGGCATGATCGGACAGCCGGCCCCCTACGGCAGCTACTCCGCGGCGCCGCCGGCCGTTTCCATCCCGGGCGCACCAGGCACTGCACCGATGCCGGGACCAGCCACGAGTTGGCAGAGCGTCGCGCAGCCGGCCGCGCCGGCCAACAACACCTGGAGTTGGGCCCAGTCGGGCAATACCACGACGCCGCCCCCCATGCAGCAGCCGGCCAACTTGCAGCAGTACGGCAACCAGTTGGCGAATCAGGCGAACCAGTATCAGCAGAGCCTCACCAACCAGGCGCAGCAGTATGCCAACCAGATGCAGGCCCAGCCGCAGCAGTACGCCAATCAGATGCAGCAGTCGCTGACCGCGCAACAGCAACAGCTCGCCAACCAGATGCAGAACACGGCGAACCAGTACCAGCAGGGCTTCAACAATCAGGCCCAGCAATTGAACAACCAGTTCCAGCAGGGCATGCAGGGCGCGACCAACCAGATGCAGCAGGCCATGCCACAGATGCCCGCTGGGCCCCAGCAGCAGACCGCCAACGGCAACTGGTGGCCCTTCTCCAACACCAGCGGCATGCCGCCGGCACGGTCCGTTCCCGTTCAGCCGGCCCGATACTAGATACACGCCGGGCACGGCCCTCCAGGCCGTCCCGTCTTGGCGGGCCTCCGGCCGCTGGCGCTGACACGGCCCTCCGGGCCTAGCGCAGCACCAGATCCCGTCGCTCGCGCTCAGGGCTTGTATGTGTGGCACCATCCGTGAGGGGCTGCCCATGCCCCGAGAGCCGGCGTATGCTGACCAGCGCAGGCAGGATGCCCGAAGCGAACGTCCGGCGACGGGGCGTGGGCAGCCCCGAACCGCGGCCATCCTGATTGCCGAACACTTGTCGCCTCCCGGGAGGTCGCCGATACTGCCATTTCCGGCGTCGTGAGCGGCAGGCATTCGGCGAAAGTGCGGGGATTCATGTTTGACTGGCTGGAAGGAATAGCCCCCCGACTCGGCATCGGCACCCGCCCCGCCATCAATGCCTCCACCTGGCGGATGGTCTCCCGCATCGAGTCGCTCGCCCCCGAGATGGAGTCGCTCAACGACCTGGCCCTCAAGCGGCTGGGCCGATCGCTCTCCTACCGGGCCCGCGCGGGCGAGCAGGCGGACTCCCTCCTGATCGAGAGCTTCGCCGCCACTCGCGAGGCGGGCCGGCGGCGGCTGGGCATGCGGCATTACGACGTGCAGCTGCTCGCAGGCATTGCACTCGTCCACGGTGCGATCGTCGAGATGCAGACGGGCGAGGGAAAGACGCTCGTGGCCACACTGCCGCTGGTGCTCTATGCGCTCTCCGGCCGTGGAGCCCATCTCGCCACGGTCAACGACTACCTCGCCAAGCGAGATGCCGAGTGGATGACGCCGATCTACGAGGCCCTCGGACTGAGCGTGGGCATCATCCAGTCCCAGCAGGATTTCGACGCGCGGCGCAAGGCCTACGCCTGCGATGTCACCTACGGCACGGCGGGGGAGTTTGGCTTCGACTTCCTCAAAGATCGCCTGATGAACCGCGAGATCGCCGAAGGCCGCGGCGACCTGGGCGGCATGCTCACCGGCAAGACACCCGGCAGCGCCTCCAAGCTCCTGCAGAGGCCGTATTGGTTTGCGCTGGTCGATGAGGCCGACAACGTGCTCATCGACGACGCGAGAACACCGCTGATCATCGCGTCGCCCCCCGGCGAGGCGCAGGCCGCCGAGCAGGCGCTCTTCCGCTTCGCCGCACAGGCGGCAGTGGAACTCCAGCCCGACGAGGATTTCGAGGTCGAACCCCAGAAGCAGACCTGCGAACTACTCGGCCGTGGCCGCAGCCGCGTGCGGGCCATGAAGCGTCCCGATGCGATCGAGTCGACGAGCCTGCTGGCGATCTACGATGCCGTCGAACGGGCGGCGCGGGCGCGGCGGTTCTTCATCCGCGACCGGCAGTACGTCGTCCGCGACGGCAAGGTCGTGATCATCGACGAATCGACCGGCCGCGCCGCCGAGGGCCGCAACTGGCGGGAT
>JBIIOL010000336.1:0-4473 GCA_044336965.1 Pirellulales bacterium
TCGACCTACCTGCTCGAGGCGATGAAGCTCGACGGCGGCGTGCGCGTGTTCGACGCGGTGGGGAGCGGCTGTGGCGGCGCGCTGCCCAACATCGACCTGGCCACCTACAGCCTCCGTGCGAACCCGAATGGCATCGTCTTGTCGGTTGCTGTGGAAATCTGCAGTGCGACCTACCAGATGGACAACGACATGAGCCTGCTGATCTCCAATGCGATCTTCGGCGACGGGGCGGCGTCTGCGGTATTGTGGACCCGTCCCGAGGGCTTGCGGATCATCGATTCGGCCGGATGCATCGACACCTCCTTCCGCGAGGACGTGCGGTATGTCTACAAGCAAGGCAAGCTCCACAACAAACTGTCGGTGCAACTCCCCAAGGTCGTGCGGGCCGTGGTGCCGCCGTTGATCGACGAGTTGCTCGAGCGGAACGGCCTGTCCCGTGGTGACATCCAGCATTGGGCCATCCATCCGGGTGGCGACAGGATGGTGGCGGCCCTCGAGGAGTCACTCGGCCTGACCGAGGAGCAGATGGCTCCGACACGCGAGGTGCTCGCGGCCTACGGCAACATGTCTTCGCCCACCGTGCTCTTCATCCTGAAAAACCTCATGGATCGCGGCATCAAGCCCGGCGAGAAGGTGCTCATGACGGCCTACGGGGCCGGTATGTCGGCCTATGCCTGCATCCTCGAAGCCTGACGGCCAGACGTAGCCGCTCGCGGCCGATTATCGTATGGTGAAGGGGTTTCTCGGCGGCGCCGGATGTGGCCGGGAGGTTCGTTTCATCATGGAGGCTGTCATGCCGGGACACAGGGAGTGGTGCGGCGTTGGAAATGGGCGGGGCATGGCGCGTCTCGTCATCTGTGCCGTGGCCGCAGCCATGGCGATGGTCGCTTGGACACCCGGCCGCGGTGACGCGGCCTCCTTCCCGCCAAGCGAGAAACTCCTGCCTGGTTCCACCCGCGTCTGGGTGAGCGTGGCCGATCCCCAGGCCCTGCGAAAGCGGTTCGAGAAGTCCTCTCTGGGTGGCCTCGTCTTCGATCCGCTCATGAGCACGTTCGTGGACGGCCTGCGGCAGCAGGGCAGGACATCCGCCGACCCGCTCCGCGGCACGCTTGAGATCACCCTCGAGGAGGTGGAGAAGATCGCCGGCGGCGAGATCGCCCTGGCCGTGGTCGAACGTGCGGATGGCAAACTCGCGACGATCGCCCTCATCGACACCTCGGGTCGCGGGACCGAGGCCGCGGCGGTCGTGGATGCCGTCGTGGGCCGTGTCGCCGCCAAGGGAGGCAAGCCGATCGCCGCGACAGCTCCGATCAAGGCCTTCGCGCTGCCGGTGCCGCCCCCGGCCTCCGGGGCTGCCGCACCAGCCACCACTCCGGCTGCGAACGCGGCCACTCCCGCACCGCGGCAATTCGCTATCGCGGTGACGCCGTCAGCCATCCTCGTCGGTGATCGCGTCGATGCCGTGACCGAGTTGGCCCCGGTGCTCGGCAACGCCACCGCTGGCCGGGCCGATGCGCTAGCCGCGGTGCCAGCCTTCGCGAAGGTGATGGAGCGCTGCGGAATGGGCGTGCCCGCGACCGCGACGCCGGTGCGGTGGTTCGTCGATCCGCTTGCCTATCTGGCCGCCGACCGGCGGACGTTTCCCCCGAACAAGAACAAGAAGGGCCCCGATTACGTCGCCATCCTGCGGCGGCAGGGCTTCGATGCAGTGACTGGTGTCGGCGGATATCTCTTCTTCGGGGAAGGCAACGTCGATCTGCGGCACAACACGTTGATACACGCACCGCCGCAGAACGGGCGGCCGGCGGACGGGCCGGACCGCTTCGAGAAGGCGGCACGGATGATGCGGTTTCCAAACGCGGCCGGTTTTGCGCCGGCGCCGTGGGTGCCCGGCGGCGCGGCGTCGTGGCTGTCGGTTGAGTGGGACATCGCCAACGCCTTCGATTCGATGCAGCCTCTCGTGGACGACGTCGTCGGCGAGGCGGGCGTATTCGAGGATGTGATCGCAAGCCTCGAGGAGGATCCGGATGGCCCTCAGATCAAGGTCCGCGACGACCTCGTCAAGCATCTCGGCAAACGGTGTGCGGTGGCGAGCGATCACGAGACTCCCATCAGTCCGGACTGCGAGCGGATGCTGATCGCGATCGAAACCAGCAACCCCGAAGCCGTGGCCGCCGTGATCGCCAAGGGAATGACGAGCGAATCGGACGTCCGCAAGGTCGAAGCCGGCGGGCACGTGATCTGGGAGACGGTCAGGGCCGCGGCAGCCCCTGAGAAAACCAGCGGAGTCACGGACGGGGACGATGCCGCCGGCAGGCGTCGGGCCAGGCAGCGGGAGCGGCAGGAGAGTGACACGGTCTGGCCGAACCTTTCCGTGGCCGTGGCGCACGGGCACATTTTTCTGGCATCGCACCGGGACTTCCTTGAACGCGTGCTGATGAATCCGCGATCGTCTTCCATCATCGAGGATGGAGGCTATCAGGAGGTGGCCGCCGAGCTGAGGCAACTGCTCGGCGGGGAATGGGCCCTGAGTTCTTTCAGCCGCACCGAAAAGGTGATCCGGCCGGCATACGAACTGCTCCGTGCCGGCCGGCTGCCCGAGAGCAAGAGCCTCGCCGGCACGTTGCTCAAGAGGGTTGTGGAGGGCGATCGTCCCCAGGATGGAAAGCAGGGTGGCACCACGCAGGATGCCACGAAGGGGAAGCAAAAAGTCGACGGGAGTTCGCTGCCGGAGTTCGAACAGATCAGGCGTTACTTCGGCATCAACGGCACGAGCATGCAGACGACCCCCGATGGCTGGTATTTCGTGGGGGTGGGCCTGTGGGATGGCGGCAGGGCGACGGCCACCGCGCCGGAAGCAAAATGAGCGGAAGAGCGACGGCCTCGGTGGCGGTCGCTCTTGCGGCCGTGATCGTGCCCATGCTGGGCGGGTGCAGGCCGGCGGCGAAGGACTCGACGCCGGCGACCAAGACCGCTGCGCAGACCACGCCTCCCGAGGTGACCGTCACCGGATTTCGGACGCGGCTGCTGCCGGAGTATCTGGAGGTCACCGGCCGCATCGAGGCCGTGCGTGCGGTGGATGTCCGCTGCCGGATCACGGGGTATCTCACCAAGATCTTCTTTCGTGACGGGCAGTTCGTGAAGACAGGCGATTTACTCTATGAGATCGATCCGCGGCCCTATGTCGCACAACTCGATGAGGCGAAGGGCTCGCTCGAGAGGCTGCTCGGCGAGCAGCGGTTCGCCGAGGTGCAGGTGGCGCGGTATGAGAAACTGTCCGCCAAGGGGGCTGCCAGCGTTCAGGAGTTCGATACCTGGAAGGCGAAGCTCGAGGAGAACGCCGGTGCCGTCGTGGCGGCCCGCGCCAAGGTGGAGTTCGCCCGGCTCAACGTCGAGTTCTGCACGGTCACCTCCCCCATCGACGGCCAGATCGGCCGCACGCAGTTGCAGGTTGGCAACCTCATCAACCAGGACACGACGACGTTGGCAGTTGTGGTGTCGATCGACCCGATCCACGTCTACTTCAACGTCGACGAGCCGACGTTCGTCCGCGTCGTAAGAACGATGCGCGGGGAGTCGGAGGCCGCGCTTGTGGACAGACGGCAGTTCGTCGTCGACATCGGGCTAGTGGACGACAGGGAACGCCATTACCCCTACCGCTGTGTCGTCGATTTTCTCAACAACCAGGTCGATCCGCAGACGGCCACGATCACAGTGCGTGGTGTGCTCGAGAATCCGCACGACCCCGACCCGGCACATCCCCGGCCTCCGCTGTTTCGCAGCGGCATGTTCATTCGCGCCCGTCTGCCACTGGGAAAGCCGGTTGAACTCACCTTGGTGCCGGAGGCTGCGATCGGCAGCAATCAGGATCGGAAGGTGCTCTGGCTCGTGGGGGCTGACGGCATGGCCCACAGCCGCGAGGTTCTGCTGGGCCAGAAGGCGGGGGCGTGGGTTGCGGTTCGGTCGGCCGACACGGCACGGCCCCTCGATGCTTCAGACCGGGTGGTCGTGCGGGGACTTCAGCGCTGCCGCGAGGAAAAGCCTGTGACCATGGTTGAGGCCCCGGCTGATGCGCTGGGCCTCGAGACGCTGCCGGCGGATTCGGGCGCGGCCCCGGCGTCGCTGCCGCAGGGATCTCCGGCGGCCGGCGCGTCGACGGCACCCGCCCAGGGAGCCGTCGAGACCTTGCCACGGCCTGCCGGTGCACCCGCCAGCCCCGCGCCGTCCGGACCGACGAAGCCGTGATCTCCCGCTTCTTCATCAATCGTCCGATCTTTGCCGCGGTGATCTCGATCCTGATCACGCTGGCGGGCGTGGTGAGCGTGTTCTCCCTGCCGATCGCGCTCTTTCCGCCGATCGCACCGCCGATCGTGCAGGTGTCGTGCCTCTATCCCGGCGCCAATGCGGCGGTCGTGTCCGACACGGTTGGCGCGCCGATCGAGCAGAAGGTCAACGGCGTCGACAAGCTGCTCT
>JBIIOL010000337.1:0-4471 GCA_044336965.1 Pirellulales bacterium
GCCGGCGGACCGGCGACAGAGGCACTCGATGCGGTCGGGACGTTTTCGCCAGCGGCACTTTCGATCGCGCCGCAGACGGTGGAGGTGCGGGCGTTTGCTGAGGACTACCTGCCAGGCAGGGGGAGGGTCTATTCGGCGCCGGCGGTCTTTCTGGTGATGACCTCCTCCGATCACGCCCTCTGGATCAACGACCAGATCGCCCGCTGGAAGCAGCAGACCGCGGAGGTTCGCGATCGCGAGATGGAACTGCTGGCCAGGAATGAGGAACTGCAGTCGCTTTCGCCCGAGCAGCTCGACGGGATGGAGAGTCGCAAGGCGATCCGTGAGCAGGCGGCCGCGGAGAAAAACAACGGCCGCCGGCTGGGACGGCTGGCCGAGAGCGGTGCGGAACTGGTCAGGCAGGCGTTGCGGAATCCGGAGTTTGACGCCGGCACCCTTGAGCAGCTCGCGCAGAACGTGCAGGACCTCAAGGAGATGGCCGAGTCGCGGATGCCGGGGGTTGGTGAACTCCTGCAGGACGCGGCGGAGGCGTCGAAAGTCGGCGAAGAACGCGAGGATGGCGAGCCAAGGAAAGTCGGCGAAGAACGCGGCGGCAAGCCCAACGCGGCGGGGAACGGCAAGAAGGACGAGTCGCCCACTCCGCCGACGCCGCAGGTCGTCGACAAGGAAGATTCAAACTACGAGGCTGACGGGCAGGGGGAGGCGCCGGAGAAGGAAGAGCCTGGCGATGGTGGTGGCGGCGGCACACTTGGTCTGCCGACCACGACGGTGGGCAATGTCCCCAAAAAACCTGGCGACGGTTCTGCGAAGAAGCAGTCGCAGAAAAAACTCCTCGACGCGGCGGTCGAGAAGCAGCGGCAGCTGATCGAGGATTTCGCGAAGATCTCCCAGCAGTTGGCGGATGTGATGGCGCGGCTGGAGGGCACGACGTTCGTGAAGCGGCTCAAGGCCGCGGCGCGGAGCGAATTGAAGGTGGGGGAGGGCTTGGCCTCGGTCGTGTCAACCGCCTTTGGAAAATCTGCCAAGGCCGAGCCGTACCTCCGGCAGGTCGATGCCGTGGCCAAGGGCAACGACGAGGTTGGGAAGAAGCTCTCGGCGGTGATGGATGATCTGGATGCCTACAGCGAGCGGCGGCCACAGCCGGCGATCCGCACCGTGCTCGAGGAGATGAAGGAACTCGACGTGCTCGGCAGCCTCCGGCAGCTCACCGACGACATGAAACAGGAATCGGGCCTGTCGATCGCCCAGACGGAGTTCTGGTCGGACACGCTCGATCGCTGGGCTGACGAACTGGTGCCGCCGCCCCAGGATGGCGGCGGGGATGGCGGTGGCGGTGATGGGCCGCCGCCCGAAAGCCTGCCCCCGGAGGTGGTGCTGGAGGCGATGCTGATCCTGGAGGCCGAAACGAATCTGCGCGAAGAGACCCGTGTCGCGGAGCAGATCCGGCCGTCGCTCGACGCCGGGGCGTTCAAGGCCCGTGCGGGCGGCCTCGCGGCGGAGCAACTGGAGCTCGCCAAACGCGTGGGCGGGCTCGTGGAACAGCTCGGTATGGCCGACGAGGTGATCCGGTTCGACGAGGAGATCGAGCGGATGAAGCGGGAGATTCTGCCGGGCCGGAGCAGGCCACCCAAATTCGCCAGGGAGATCCAGCTGTTTCAAAAGGTGCAGGAAGTGATGGCCGAATCCCGCGTCATTCTGGCAGGCCCCGACACGGGCCGTCGGGCGATCGCCGCCGAAACCGAGGCGATCGAACTCCTGCTGCAATCGCAGTTTGGCGGCGGCGAGGGGGGGGGTGGTGGCGGCGGCGGGAGCCCCGGTGGCGGCAGCACCGGCGCCACCCGCAATGCGGCGATCGCCCGCCTGGGAGAGGGCGTCAACAGCCAGGCCCGCACCGAGGCTCCGGAGGAGGAACAGGCGATCGGCAAGAGCGGCATCGTGCTGCCGGAGGAATTTCGAAATGGGTTGGATGCCTACTTCAACGCCTTCGAGCGGGGCCGCGATGCGACGAGGAGCACGCCATGACAATCACCAGCACTCGATTCTCGGTGCGGTTTCTCCGTGCCGCCGCGACCATTTCGCTCCTGTCGGGGATCGGCGGGATGCCTGGTCGCTGCGTATTGGCCGAAGACAGGGTCGATGTCGATCCGGCCGAGAATCCGGCGGAAGTGCAGCGGCGGCAGCAGATCAAGCAGCAGGCCACCCATTGGGAGCGGCATCTTACCAAACTGCTCTACGGAGATCTGGAACTGATTCGTTCCGTCACAGGCGACATCCCGCGGGATGCACGGAGGGCGATCGCGCGGGATGGGGAGAAAGCGGTGAAGCAAGGTGCCTTGTGGCTGGCGGAACTGCAATTCGGCGGGGGCAATCAGCGCGAAGAGAACGCGTCGGATGATCCCGTGTCGCTCGTGTCCACGGCATTGGCAAAGAGTCTGGCCGAACATGTCGGCAGCCCGCAGGCAGCTGCTTTTACCGGGCAGATCGCGGAGCGGAGTGAACGCCGTCAGGCAGCGGCCGTTCACGCCATCGTGGCCGTGCTGGACGGAGAACTCTTTCTGACGGCCGCGCAACGGGAGCAGATCGAACGGTCGCTCTTGGAGAAGTGGAGCAACACCATGACCGTGGTATTGGAGGGCATGCACATCGTCGATGGCCGTCGCGTGTTTCCTGGGCTACCGGCCGACTGCCTCAGCCCCCACCTGACGGAGTCCCAGCGAAAGCTGTTCATCGTCCAGGAGAACGCCGCTGGGAACGGGGGGGCGCAGAGGCAGACGTGGATGCGGATGAACGCGTTCGACAGCGCGCAGCCGGCGGTCCGGGATCCATGGTGGTTTGAATGACAGGGAGGGTGCGATGAGAGCGGGCGGATCGTGGAAAACATGCCGCAGCATGGGTCTGGCATTGCTGTCCGGGATGGTGTGCGGCGGCCCGTGGCTCCGCGGCGAGGACGACACGGTCGTCGATGCCGCCGCCGCAAGAAGGGCCAACGACCAGTCCCAGCAGTCTCAGCAGGTCATGCTCGACCAACAGATGAACGGCATGTTCTTCGCGCCCTCGGGCAATGAGGAACAAGCGGTGCAGCAGTGCCTCGGCAGGCTGCTGCTGGAGGTGTCGGCCGTCGACGAGGTGTGCGGGCTGTCGGACCGGCAGCGGCTGAAGTGCGAGACGGCGGCGCGGCTCGATGTGGCGCAGGCGATCGACGACATCGATGGGGTGCGGCGACGATACGCGGGGCAGACCATCAACCTGCAGGACCCGGCCGGTCAGCAGGCGTGGCAACCATTCCTCCAGGAGGCGCAGACCGTGCAGGCAAGGCTGCAGGACGTGGGGGGTAGAAAGAGCCTGATGACCAAGGTCATCGCGGGGGTTCTCGACGATGTGCAGCAGGTGGCATGGCGTCGGGAGTCGGAGCTGCGGAGGCGGTATCAGTGGCAGAGTGTGGTCGATGTCGGCATGACGCAACTCGACCTCACCCTGGGGCTGACCTCCGCACAGCACGATGCGATGTGTGCTCTCCTGATGGAAAAGCCGCTCCGCATCAACCATGCGAAGCTGAGCCTTCATGGCAGCCATTTCGCCCCGTACGTCTGCAAGTATGGGCTGTCGCTTGTTGACTGGGCGAAACTCCAGGCCCTGCTGAGCGAGCGGCAGCAGAAGACGCTTCGCGAAAGCATCGGGCAGGGCAAGGGGATGGCGACGCATCTCAAACAGCAGCAGATGATCTTCGAATGAGAACAACCTGAGCGCCAGCCACCAATCAGTTGGAGCGGAGGATCGATGATGAGTCGCGAGTGTTTGTCCGTGTCGATGCGTCTGGTCGTAGCCGGATTCTGCATGGCCTGCCTGCTGGGCGAGCCCGCCGCCGCACAGTTGCCGGCGGTCCGTTCGGGCGATCCGGTTCCCCGCGATGTCCGCGAACTCTACGACGCCGGCTGCCGCTATCTGGCCAAGTCACAGGATCCCTCGGGGAGCTGGAAGGACAGCCAGGAGGGGCCCGGCGTCACCGGCATGGCGATGATGGCGCTCTTGGCCTCGGGTGAAGATCCCAATCACGGCGCCTACCGCCCCCAGATCCGCCGCGCGATCCGGAGCATCATCGCCTCGCAGGACGCGGCCAGTGGTTTTTACGGCAAGTCCAAGCAGGGAAACTCGAGCATGTACCAGCACGGCTTCGCGATGCTCGCCCTCGCGGAGGCCTACGGCGTGGTCGACGACCGCACGCTCTGGTCGGAGGAGGGCGCGAGTGGCAAGGGCAGGTCGATCGGACAATCGCTTGAATTGGCTGTGAAGCTCGCGGTCAGCTCCGCCAAACAAAACCCAATGGGGGCGTGGAGATATTCCCCCGAAGCCAAGGATCACGACACATCCGTCAGCGGTGCCATCCTGATGGGGCTCTTGGGGGCGCGGAATGCCGGCATCGAGGTGCCCGACGAGACGATCGACAGGGCGATCAAGTATTTCACCGCCATGA
>JBIIOL010000338.1:0-4463 GCA_044336965.1 Pirellulales bacterium
CGTCTTTTGCTCCCCCTCAGGGGCCACGTGCAGGTGCCAGGGGCCATGTCGGTTGGCGAAGGCAGCCACGCCCTTGATGATGCTGCGGCCCCAGCCGGTGCTCGCCGGCACGAGGACGGCGACAAGGGGCTGCGCGGCGAGATTGCGGGACGGCTTCATGGGAGCCGCCGTTGTACACCACCGCACGACATCCTGACGCATACGCAACTTTTTCTGGCGTGTTTGCGTCCTCTTGTGTGGGGCCGCGGCACGCAGCGCCGCTGAAGCCGCAGGTCGGCATCGACATTCACCGGTCAAACGCTCGCAGAGGTGATGTTGGCCTCGCTCTCCTTGGCTTGAACACGCTGCCGTAAGACGATATCTTACCTTTATGAATACGCGAGTTTCCAGCAAAGGTCAGATCGTTCTACCGGCGGCCGTTCGGCAGCAGGATGACATCAAACCCGGACAAGAGTTTGCGATCGAGCGGATTGACCGTGGCGAGTATCGACTGCGGCGCTGCGAATCATCTCCCAATAACGGACTCGCGGACTGGCTGCTTTCATGCCCGGAGAAGGGCTTCTTTGTGGGAGTGAACTCGGGATCGACCAACGATTTGTGAGTCGCCGTGAAATTTCTCGTTGATGCGAATGTCCTCAGCGAGCCCACGAGGCCCCAGCCTGATGCAAAGGTCATCGATTGGCTCCGTCGGCATGAACGCGAGATTGCCATCGACCCGATCATCCTCGGTGAGCTGCGATTCGGGATCGAGCTTCTGCCGTCGAGCGGGCGGCGCAAGCGGCTGGAGCAGTGGTTCGAGAGCGGCGTTGGCCGAATCACCTGCCTCGACTGGACAGCCGAGACCGGCCTCCGGTGGGCAAGGCTCCTCGCTGAAATGCGGTCGGCTGGAACGGCCATGCCGGTCAAGGACAGTCTGATCGCCGCCACCGCCTTGGCTCACCGCCTGACTGTCGTCACCCGAAACGTCACCGATTTCCGCAAGGCGAACGTCAAAGTCCTCGACCCGTTCGGGGCGTGATTCCCCCTCCGGCCGCCTGCAGCCTCGGGAAAAGGTGACCGTCACCATCTGGACCGGCGGCGTGTTCACGGCGCTCCGCAGACCGGCAGCCAGTGCGGCCACCAGCCGCCATGTTCGGCGGGCTCATCGCCGCAGCAGCTTGGAGAGACGATTACTATCGCGTGCGTCCGCATGGTGCTCTGGGCAACCAGACGCCGTCGGACTTCGCGCGGCCGGTAGCTGGGCATGACCAGCTACCGGCCGTGCATGGCTAACAACCCGGCTGATACCAAGTTGGGGGCAGCGTCAGCCGCTACGTGCCCCGCTTTTCAACCGGCATTCAAAAATCTGGCTATAAGATCGGCTTTTGTTATGTGCGATGTATGATTTTCGAGTGCGTTCTTCAATCTTAAAGAGAACTAACGCGTTTTCTATTCCAACGCGAACCACCACTGTCCTTGACGGGGCAATACGACTGCCCCGCCCGCCGCCCCTCTGCCACTAAGGCAACGGGGCACTGTCAACCCTTCGACTTCTCCGGGTATCAGTCTCGGAACTGCGATGGAAGGTTGACATAGGGGCTCCACCGTAAAGCCTTGAAACGCCTTGTCCGAGAGCGTGGTCAGGCCGTCGAGTTGCTCCATGCCAACATCCGTCAGCAACCCGTTGTTGATGAGTCGCAGACTCTTGAGATTCTTCAGCCCGGCGAGATGCGGTATCCATCCGTCGTTGCACTTCGTGCCGACGACATTCAGCGACTCGAGCATTTCGATCTGGCCGAGTTGCCCGAAAAAAGCGGCGTTGTAGGGATCGGTCTCGCGATTGTCGTGCGGAGCGGCGCCCGGCACGGCCAGATCGACGAGCGTCAAGCTTTGGCCGTCGTGCGAATGAAAGACAAGGAAAACGCTTGGGAATGCATCGGAGGATTCTAACCGGCCACGGGCATGGTTCGGCGCAAATGCAAAGGAAAAAGCCGCAATATGGAACAGATCAGCGAGAGCCGAGTGGTACACTATTTCTGTGGTCGCAGCGGATCGCCGTTCGAGCGTGGATGCTCCGATCCGGCCATCGGTTTATGCGTGTGTCGGCAGATATCGGCCGTCGTTTGAAGAGCTTTGCCACCGTCAAAGGCGGGCCCGCAGCATGTCGAGTTGCACCCTCAGAGTCACCGTCGTTTCAGCCGAGCGGGCGATCATGGCCGGACTGGCGACATGGCTGGTCTGGTGTGCGAGCGCGACGGTCGCCACCGCGGCGGCCCATCCGTTTCCTGAAGCCGTGGCCCCTTTTTTTGAACGTCACTGCCTTGCCTGCCACGACTCCTCGACGCAGGAGGGGGGCTTTCGCCTCGACACGCTCGAGGCCGACTTTGGCTCGGTCCACACCGCGGAGCGGTGGGCCGAGGTGATGGGCCGAATCGGTTCGGGGGAGATGCCACCCCAGGACCGGCCGCAGCCTACGGCCGAGGAGATCAGCGGTGTCGTCGACTGGCTGGCGGAGCGGATCAAGGAAGGCGAGCGGCAACGAATGGCTGACCGGCCGCCGGTGGCCTTCTACCGACTGAGCCGTGAAGAGTATTCGAACGTCGTCCGGGATCTCCTTGGGGTTCAGTACGATGCCGCCGCCCCGGGAGAGATGACACCCGATCCGGAATGGCACGGTTTCCGCCGACTCGGTTCGGAGCTGACGCTCGCGCCGTCGCATGTCGAAAAATATCTCCGCGCCGCGAGGGCGGTGGTCGATCGCGGATTTCCCGACACATCGACGCCCGCGAAGACCTACCGCAAGGATGCGCTCGAGATCGACTGGCCCAATCGCTCCAAGCGAAAGCTCCTCGAAGAGAAGGGGCTGCTCCCGGAGGTTCGGACGCTGATCTGGCCCGACCATCGTCTCGGCAACGCCGGGCCCGCGAACGGCTCCTTCGAGATGCCGGCCGGGATCTACCGGGCGCGACTCAAACTCAGTGGCCTTTCTCCACGCGACGGCCGGCCGCCGCATGTCGTCCTGTATTGCAAGCAGCTCGATCGGGTGCTCTTTGAGCAGGACGTGATCGCTCCCGAGGATGATCCGGTGACGCTCGAGTTCGAGACGTATCTCGGCGGCAAGATCGACGTCGAGATCAACAACGACGTCAATGGTCCGTCGAACAATCCTTCATCGGGCCGGCCCACCCATACCCACGTGTTCACACGGCTCGATGATCCGCGATCACGGGCCCCCATGCAACGCAAGATCACCGACGAGCAGGGGACTCCGATCTTCCCCATCCTCATCTTCGATTCGATCGAGTGGGAGGGGCCGATCGAAGGTCCGGACGATGCCGCTCTGCGGCAGGGATTCGAGATCGCTGTCACCGCGGACAAGGCCGCGGTGGCCGAAAGCCTGCGGAAGGTCGCCCGGCGGGCGTGGCGGCGGCCGGTCGAGGCCGGGGAAATCGACCGCTACGTCGCGATCTTCGAGACGGAATGCGCCGCCGGCGAATCGATGCGGTCGGCCTGGAAAACCGCGCTCGTGGGCATCCTCTCGTCGCAATCGTTCACCTACCTCTCCGAGGGCGGCCCGGGCCCGCCGCGGGCACGGGTGACGCCGCTTGAGCTTGCCTCACGGCTCTCCTTTTTCCTCTGGAACTCGCTGCCAGACGAGCGGCTGCTCCGGGTGGCCGAGTCGGGGGAACTTGACCGGCCGGAGGTGCTGGCGAGTGAACTTTCCCGGCTGCTCGCCGATCCGAAGATCGATCGTTTCACCGAGTCGTTTACCCGGCAATGGATGCAGCTCGACAAGGTCGGCGTGTTTCCGCCCGACAAGAAGCTCTACCCCGACTACGACGCCTGGCTGGAGACGAGCATGGTGGGCGAGTCGGTCGGTTTCTTCCGCGAGGTGTTCCGTACGAATCTCCCGATTCGCGAGCTGCTCGATGCCGACTGGACGATGGTAAACCCGCGACTCGCCCGGTTCTACGGGCTCACCTTACCGAAGCAGTCGGGTTTCGAGCGGGTCGGTCTCCGCCCCGATGATCACCGCGGCGGCATCCTCATGCAGGCGGCTGTGTTGTCGCTCACTTCGGACGGCACGCGCCACCGGCCTGTGCACCGCGGCATATGGGTCTCCGAGACGATTCTGGGCAAGACGCCCAATCCTCCGCCGGCGAACGTCAATCCGATCGAGCCCAACCCCGTGAACGAGCCCCGTGCCACCATCCGCATGAAGCTCGCCGCCCACACCGCGCATGCCCAGTGTGCCGCCTGTCACCGGAGCATCGACCCGCTCGGATTCGCGTTCGACAACTACGACGCGATCGGCCGCTGGCGGACGACCGAACTCGTCCAGACGGGCACCGGCGCACACCCGCCGGTCGACGCGACGGGCGCGATGCCCGACGGCCGTCCCTACGACGGGCCGGAAGCGTTCAAGGCCCGCCTGGTCGAGGATATCGATCGTTTCGCCACGGCGCTCGTCGAGAAACTGGCGA
>JBIIOL010000339.1:0-4460 GCA_044336965.1 Pirellulales bacterium
TCCTCACGCTTCATGATGGCCTTGACGATGCTCTCCAAGTCACCCGCAGCAATGCTGCCGGCGGCCACGAGCGACTGGGCCATCTCCCGGATGACACCCTCCTTGGTGTGCGCATCGACGTGCGAACGGATCGCATCCGTAGCCACGAAATCGGAAAACTTCATGCGTCTGCGAGTTCAGGATTCGCGCGTGTTGTTCACGTGCTTGTGATCCAGAACCTTCTCCTTATGTTTTCTGAGCTGTTGCTCGAGCTTCTGGACGGCCCCGTCGACGCTCCGCCAGAGTTGGCTGGAGTGATCCCGACTGACCATCTCGTGAAAATGCTCGGCCGACGCGACGATTTCCACCGCCGGCAAGGCCTCATTTTCCAGGTCGACCGTCACGTTCAGGGCTGTGAGACGGTTGAAGTACCGCTTCAGACGGGAGACCTTCGACGCAATTTTCGACTGCGTGGCCCCGCTGAGTTGTCCGTGCCTGGCTGAAACGTTGATCTGCACTCGGGCATTCCCTTCTCTGGCGAAACTCTCCGGCGATACCGGCTATACCCACGAAACCAGGGCCGATCAATGCTCGACCCAGGGCCCGCCTCGGCACCCCCTCTGTCGGGGTCGGCTCCTGAGGCGAAGCGTCTGTGGATACGGCGATCATAGCACCCCTCTCGCCGCCGACACAAACCATCTGCACGCCGCGGCCACAGGCCGCGAAAACGGCAGACATTTCATTCCGCCACGGGCTGGGCGGCGGGGCGGATGGCACCCCCATCCGCCGTCGGCGGGCGGCGGATGAGCCCCTTGTCCAACTGACTCCGCCACCAGTTCGCCCCATCCTGCCGCATGTCGGGCAGACCGTCGGGACGGTACCTCATGCGATCCACGGCCGACGGCTGCGTGATATCGATGAGCGACTTGCTCGCATATCGCCGCACCATGAGGCTGGGATCGTCGAGGGCCTCGACCAGCGCGCGGGCGACTCCCGCAGCCAGGTCCTCGTCGCTGAAGCCGCGGGCCATCGCCCAGAGCACATCGGCCTTGCCGTGCGGTCCCCGATTGACAAACGAGTCGTAGAGTCGCGAAGCCGCATTTCCGCCCCGTGCCATCGCCAGCGAAACGGCCCTGCTCTCGAGCTGTGACCACTGCCCCTGCTCGAGTTTTCGTCCGGACGATTCGGCTGAGAGCTGTTCCACGAGGTCGTCGAACTCGCCGATCAGTGCCAGTGTCGATGCCGCCAACATCCTGTTTTCCACGCGTTTGTCGGTGGCAAGTTCCCGCAAGGCCCGTGCGAGCGGGGCGGTGGCCGCGACCTTGGCGGCCAGCGCTTCGCCGGCCGACCGGTCACGTTTCTCCAGCCTGACCCCCGATTCGATCCAGGCAGGAAGCGTTCGGTTGCGGACCAATGCGGCTCGCTCCGGGGCGGCGCTGTTCCATTCCAATGACATCCCTGCGTCGAGCAACCCCTGCGCATCGACGCCCTCCAACGGCCGTTCAATCGGCAGCCCAGCCGCGGTCGTCTGCCGCCACGCGAGCCCGCTGGAGGCGGCGTAGATCCGCGACCGCACCAGCGGCGGCGTGTTGACCGGATCCGCGCCAGTGAGCCGGTCGAGTTGCACCTCGATGGCCACCGGGTTCAAGAGCCCGGCATCGATCGTCCCCGCCAGCCCCGCGGCAGTGACACCCAACTTCGCGTCGGCCCGACTGGCCCGCGCCACGGCGCGGCCAAAGACGATCTCGATCCGCGGCGTGCCATCGGCGTCCACGAGGAGGACAGCGCGGGTTTCGGGCAGCAGTCGAATCGTCACGCCGCGTACGTGCAGTTCAGGCTGAAACGACGGCGGCACGAGGAGATCTTCCCGCTTCCCCAACGGTGAACCGACGGGAAGAACGGTCCACTCCACCGGGTCGTCTCCCTCAGCCAGTCGCAGGAGCACCCCCTCTCCGCCCACGAATCCCACTGAATCCTGCGGCTCGGCAGCGGCTGCTGCTGCAGGCGGCGCAGAAGTTTCCACCGGAGCTGAGGCCGGAGTCTGCGTGGCCGGCATCGCGGCCACCACGGGCGCGGTTGCTGCCATGGGTGCGGAGCCTGCCACCGCTGCTGCTGGCATACCTGCCCCCGCGTCCGGAGCCGTCTCCGCTTCATCGGACGGCTTGGGCTCGTTGCCCGACTCGGTGTCTGGCTCGGTGTCTGGCTCGGCCTTCTTGGGCGGCTGCATTTCCGCTGGCATTCCGCCGGCGTTGTCCTGGGAGACGGCGGCCTTGTCGGCGTCGGCGACCGGCGCGACGGCCGCCGGTTGTTCCGCCGCGACCCGAGGCTCCTGCAGCTGCGCCAGTGCCACGTCCTGTGGACGGCCACCACCGCGCCCGACGAGCGACCAGGCCAACACGCCCGTCAGCGTCAACAGCAAGGCTACCGCGACTGCCGCGGCCGCCCATGCCGCGAGTGACGAACGGCCTGTTCCCGACCGGGATGGATGCAACTGCGGGCCGGCGTCGCCCGCCCCGCCCGCCCCGCCCGCCGCGGTCGCGGGCCGCGGGGCCGTCGCCGCCGTCATTGCTTCGCGGAGGGCACGCGCCGTCTCCCGAGACTCACGATGATCGTCACCCGCGGTTTCCATCACCGCCTGTTCCGTGGCGGCGCGATCCTGCAGGCCTGCCAGCAGCCCGCGCAGCCGCTGCTGGATTCGTTGCTGCTCGTCACGGTGCAGCCCATGCTCCACGGCAGGATCACGGACCACCTGGGCCAGAAGCCCGTGGCAGGCGGCCACCTCCGCCAGATGCAGTTCCGATTCGATGCAGATCCTTTCGAAGGCCTCCAACTGCTCCGAGGAAAGCGTGTTGTCCAGGTATTCGGCCACCGAATTGGGGTCTTCCGTGAGGCCGCGACCATCAGGCCTGGGGGCGCCAACCGCAGCCCGGCTGACAGCCTCCCGAATGCGTTCCACGAGGTGCGTGGCGACCACGCTGGACGAAACCTTCCTGCCGAGTTCTTGCTGTTCATCTTCGGGAAGCACACCGTCGAGCCAGGCCAGCAGTGTTCTGAGCGTGAGACGCATGGGAGTGCTCCGGGGTGCCGTCGCCGACGGGGGGAAAGTCTCTGCCATGAGGAGCCATCCTGATGGGGACGGGCTCCTCCTCCATTGAATAGTGGCTGTCTGCGGAGATTTTCGTACCAACCCTTCCCCAAAAGCCGGAAAAATCCGAAATTCGCGCCGGCGACCCTCGCGGGCAGGGGCTGCGTAATAAGGAGTACGCAGACACGCCGGCTCGGCGGACTACACTTGGACCAAATCCCCTGTCGGCACTTGGAGAACGCACCATCCATGACCGCCATGCCCCGTCACCGTCGCCAGGCCATCCTCAGGGAGGCGTCCGGCTACATCGAGTTGGGTGAACTGCTCGTCCAGCAGGACAAGCCCGTGCCGCCGAGCGGCCAGAAACTCCTGCACAGGGCCCTCGATCTTCTGGCACTTTTGCCCGAGCCGACACGATCCACCCCGATTGTGAAACTGCTCGAGGGCGAGGCCCTGCGGGCTTTGAGCCGCTGGGAGGAGTCGCTCACCGCTCTCCGCACGGTGGCCGACCAGGAGCCAAAGCGGCTGGAGGCGTGGCTGGGAATGGGCTGGTGCCTCAAGCGGCTGGGAAGGCTCGACGAGGCAATTGACGTGCTGAAGCAGGGGCTGGAAGCATCTCCACGGGAGCCGATCCTGCTCTACAATCTCGCCTGCTATCATTCGCTGGCGGGCAGCGTGCAGGCGGCCATCGAGCATCTCACCAAGGCCATTTCGCTTGATGATCGATACCGGGATCTCACCGGCGCCGAACCCGACTTCGATCCCATCCGGCAGGATCCGCGGTTTGTTGCAGTCACGCACGTCACGGTATGACCCTGGCGATCCACCATGACGAGCCCAGCCCTTCAGGAAGTCGTCGCCCTGCTGGGCTGTCCCGCGGCAGGCAATCCCGCGCAGTATCTGTTTGAACGCATGATCGCAGCCGCGGGCCTTGACTGGCATTTCGTGACGCTCGACGTGCAGCCTGAACGTATTTCGGAGGCGATCCAGGGCGTGTCGGCCATGGGTTTTCGCGGCTGCCTGCTGGCCGGCCCGCTCCGAGCCGCGGCCCTCCCCACCGTCGCCTCGGCCAGCCCGGCAGCGACGTTCACCGGCGCAGTCGGTCTCATCGAGCGTCAACCCACCGGCGTCGCAGGCCACATGACCGACGGTCGCGGCGTGCTGGAGGCCCTGCGGTCACACGTCGATCCGACGGGAGCAAACGTGCTCATCCTCGGGGCTGGGGCGGCGGCACGGGCCACCGCACTCGAGTTGTCGCTCGCCCGTGCCGGGGAAATCATCGTCTGCGATCGCACGGCGGAGCGGGCGACGTCGCTCGTCGACGCGCTCACCACGCTGGCCGCCGCCCCCGCCTCTGCCATCCCGTGGGAGGCGGCGATCGCGATTCCGGATCGTG
>JBIIOL010000340.1:0-4459 GCA_044336965.1 Pirellulales bacterium
CAGACTATGCCTCGTGTCAAAGGGCTTCCGTCATCCGCAAAGGTGACCTTGCCCCTGACTTTCACCCGATTGGTATCACCGCACCCCAACGCGACCAGTGCCACAACAACAACGATGGAATGCAGGTGAAAACGCATTTGTAATGCTCCGTATCATTCGTCAAGCCAGATGGTCTCCGTCGTGCAGTATCCTGCCGCGAGTCATCTCGGCCGGTCACGCCGGCCGTCCGACGCGTGATTCACAAGGGGATTTCTAGGGGATTTGCACAGGGTTCCCATCCCTGGGGTCGGCCAACTTCTGGAGAACGTCCCGAGGTGTTGATATCGACAGTCCGCGCACCGAGCCATCGCCGAAGACAAAATTGCATGTGACAGCGTGAGCGCTCCCGAACCAAGTTGCGGGCTCGGAAATATTCGTGTCGTCCGACCGAGCCGCGATGGTCTGGCCAGCGCTGTCAAAAGTGCGCGCTATCTGCTGCACTAATGCCGCTGGAAATGCACCCAAGTATCCGCAATCCCCATAGCCGCCGTCGCACAACCCGGTGGGACGCGAAGCGGCGAAGTGTTTTTCACCGAACAGCATCTGGTTGCTCGTTCCGTCTGACCACCATCCGAGGCCGTCTCGCGGGGTCCACTTTGTAATCGTGCTTTCGTTTGTAAGCCAATCAGAGTTAGCAACCCGAAAAGGATGGCGACCGGGATATCGGGGATCAGGGAATCGCCACCATTCCGCCCCCGTATCACCGACGGCCACCATCGCGTAATCCGTCAGACCACCCGGAAAGTTTCCCACCGTCGCGGTTGAATCAAAGACGGCGGGCGCTGTTCTCCGCGACGGGCAAATGTAGGTCGATACGCTGCCAAAGGCTTTTCTGGTGTTGGCAGTCAGGCCTGCCCACCACGTATGGGGACCTCCATCGACAAGTGCTTTCTTGTTATTCGTGACACCCCACTGGTCGACGCCTGTGCCGATGGCGTCGTAAAGAACCTGCTGCTCCATGTATGGATAGAGAAGCGGGAAGATCGTCATCGATCGTGGCGCAATCGCTCCGGGAGGGATTTTGCTCTGCTGACTGATATAGGTCTGCACCGCGAGCCCGATCTGCTTGAAGTTGTTTGCGCATGAATTCATTCGTGCTGCTTCGCGAGCCGACTGCACGGCGGGGAGCAGTAGTCCGACGAGAACTCCGATGATTGCGATCACCACCAGCAGTTCCACGAGAGTGAAGCCGTCCCTGCGCGAGTGGGCGAAGCGTCGGGTGTGCCCGGTCACACGATTGAAAAGCAACATGGGATTTCCTTCTGGAGAGAACAGAATGCGAATGATCATGAGCCAGGATTGCTGAGCCTACACAGGCGTTTGTGCCCATCGATCATTGAGGCGTCGGCAAATGCACCGGCGAGGGATGCCGACCCGCCCCTCTTTTCCATCGTAACGTTCTGATCGTACCTGCGCTCGAGCTTCGCACCCATTGCCAATTCATGACACAAACCATTGCAAAATTCGCTTGTTTGCCCGCGGTGCGGTGTTGACCGGGGATACTCGGCTTACACTGCACGAAATGCACCGTACAGTCATAAAACAGGGCGGCACCGTGCTTCGCTTGCTCGCGAGGATGGTCGCCTGTGTCGGTGTGATGGCGACGCTTTCTCCCGAACGGTCGGCGGCATCGGCCTCAGAGCCCGACCTTGTGGTTCGCAGTTTCCTGGCTGATCCGCCCATCTGTCGTGCGGGCCGACCGATCGGACTGACGGCGGTAGTCGTGAACGACGGCACCTTCGATGCGGACGTGACCGCCTCCCTCTCGTTGCCCCCAGGTCTGCGGCTGGTCGCTCCGACGGCTCCGGCTCCGATCCGCATGTTGGCCACCGAGGGGGAGCACAGGCTCCATTTCGTCGTTGAAGCTACGGCGGGGGGCCTCGCAGAGATCGGCCTCGAACTTTCGATTCACGGCACTGTCACGCCCCGTCACCTTCTGAGAGTCACTTTTCTGCCGCCTCTGGCGATCGAGCAACGTGCCGTTGTGCCGTCCCCGAGGCCCATCGCGACGGACATTCTCGTTGGCGCGATTCACTGCCCCATCTGGGAAAGTGATCGGGTCGATCTGTGGCGCGGCGTACTCCGGCATCCCGAGCGTCTTCCTGCGCTCGGGCTGTACGCCCAAGAAAATCCCCAGGTCGCCGAGTGGGAGGCGAAGTGGGCACTCGAGCACGGAGTCTCGTTTTTTGTCTACTGTTGGTACCGACGCGGTCAGGGCGTGGCGGTGCAAACACAGTTCGGTCGCGGCCTCCATGAGGGTCTCTTTAGATCGCGGGTCGCCGAGACGATGAAATTTGCGATCTTGTGGGAAAACCAGGAACAAGGGGTTGGCGGTGTCGCCGGCGAGCCCGACCTGATGGGCAACCTCGTGCCCCACTGGATCGAAAACTTTTTCAAGCGGCCCAACTATCTCACGATCGACGGCAAGCCGGTACTCTTCGTCTACGATACCGAGAATTTCATCCGGGACCTCGGCGGCTTGGAGCAGGCGGGGCGGGCGATCGAGGCGATGCGGGCTGCCTGCCGAGCCGCTGGATTCGCCGGGCTTACGCTCATTGGCGAGTACCGTGGGTTCGCGCCCGCGACGCTCGACAGGATGCGGGATCTCGGCGTTGACGCGTCGTTCGCCTACTGCTGGCACCTTCCCGGGAGCCCCGACCCCGACACGGCCGTTGCTGGGCAACTTCAAGCGATCCGCACCATCCGCAACCGCGGCGTGCTTCCAGAGGTGGTGACCGTGTCGCAGGGCTGGAGTGGCTGGCACGACGAGGACACCGTATGGTCGGTGCCCCCCGATCGGTTCGAGCGGCTTCTGCGTGAGGCGAAAGAGATCGCCGCCGCGTCTCCCAAGGAGTCCCTCGGCAGCCGAATGATCCTGCTCGACAACTGGAATGAATGGAGTGAGGGACACTTCATCGCGCCGTCACGGAAGTACGGCTTCGGTTATCTCGACGCCGTGCGCAACGTGTTCGCCACGGAACAGACCGCCCATGTCGACCTCCTTCCGGACGACATAGGACTCGGGCCTTACGACACGGCTGCGCGGGCAGCGCTCGCCCGCCGTGACGAATTGCGGCCGTTTCTGACGCGACGAATCACGACCGCCCCGGCGGCCGCCGGTCTCGTTGGCTGGTGGAACTTCGACGAGCCGCCCGATACGCCGGTGGCCTTCGATGCATCGGGGCACCGGCTTGGCGGTGAGTTACTCGGTGTTGGCCGGGTGCCGGGAGTCACCGGTGGCGCGATCGAGTGCGCGGGGGGCGTGGTCGTGGTCCCGGACGACCCGCTCCTGTCGGTGCCAGATGGAATCACGATCGATTGCTGGGTGAAGAGCGACGTGCCGGAGCAGCATAACCGCTGGCTCGTGAACCGCGTTCAGGGCGGTGGCATCGAGACGGGCTACCGTCTTGGCATGCTCGAAGGCAAACCCTGCTTTGAGGTGCCGCAGACGGCGTGGAGTCACCATCTCACTGCTCCCCAGCCCTTGCCACTCGGACGCTGGGTGTATCTCGCCGGGACGTTTGATGGGCAAACGATGCGTCTCTATGTGGATGGCGCCGAGGTCGCGGCGCTCGAACGCCCCGGCCCGGTCAAGCGGAGCCATTTCGATCTCATGATCGGTGGTTTCGCGCCGCGAACCCGGGCCCACTTCCAGGGCCATCTCGATGAGGTGAGGATCTTTTCCCGCGCTCTGGCGGCGGCCGAGATCCGGGCGTATCGAGACGCCCTCTCTCACGCTGGCCGCACTGGCGACCGGTAGGAGACCGGCTCTTTTTCGCTTCATTCACGATATCGAGCGGGACTGCGGCCGACCCAGCGCTTGAAGGCGCGGGAAAAGACCGACGTGTCTTCGAAGCCGATCTGACGGGCGATCGATTCCACCTTATCGTCAGTCGCTGCGAGCAGGTGCTGGGCTCTCTCGATCCGCAGCGATGTCAGATGTTGCATCGGGCTGCGGCCGAGATCGCGCAGGCATACCCGGCGAAATTGCTCCTTGCTGGCTCGGTAGCGGGAGGCAAGCTTTTCGAGCGTCCAATTCGCGGAGAGGTCGTGGCGGACATCGTCCCATACGGACCAGAGGCGATCATCGACGGTCCACGGCTGGGCGATCCGCCTCGCCTCGCCGTGGGCCAATTCGATCCAATGGTGAATGAGCCGCTGTTCTCTGCCGTCTTCCCACTCAGCCCGCAGACCGGAAAGAATCCTCCATAGGCGGTCGCCATCGCACCGGACGCGAACCGGCGATGCCGCCGACACGAGCGGCCGCACGTGATCTGGCTCGTCGTAGCGAATCCAGGCGAACCGCCATCGCACTCCCGGGACTGCGTGAAAGGCGTTGAGCACACGTGGCGGGGCCAGACACGCGACGCCGGCCCGGCTTGTCTGCCAGCGGCCGTCGAGCAGCATCTGTCCGCGGCCC
>JBIIOL010000341.1:0-4457 GCA_044336965.1 Pirellulales bacterium
TCCCTTTGGCATCGCGAGCACGCGGATCGCCTCGACGAGCATCACGGCGGCCAGCGACAGGAGCACGAGGCCCGCCCACGGCACCGGATCGGCCGGCAGGGCAAAGCCGTTGGCATTCCGGAATTTCGGGAGCGTCATGCTGGCCAGCGCCCATGTGCTCATCACATACATGAACACGGTCGGCACGCCTGTCACCAGCCAGACCCAGGCCTCCCGTCGCGTCCGCCAGAGCCAGACCGTCACGCCCAGAAGCGTGAGCGCCGCCAGCAGTTGGTTGCTCGCGCCAAACAGGCTCCAAAATGTCTTCCAGACCGGCACGGCGTTGCCGTTGGCATCGACGACCGGCCGCAGCAGAAACACCAGCGGCACGCCGGCCGTGAGCGCCGTGCCCAGCCAACCGCCAGCCTTACCGGTGAGACCGGTGAGTTCCTGGACGATGTATCGCCCCAGCCGGGTGCAGACGTCGAGCGTGTCGTAGACGAACGTCGTGAACGCCATCAGTGCGAACGACACGCCGATGGTCGCGGGAACGCCGAGGATCTCCAGGAACCGGCCCATGCCCATCGCGTAAATAAATTGTGGCGGCTGGCTGGCGAGCTTCGAGTCGCCGGCGAGCACCATCACGCAGGCCAGGCTCACGATCGCCACCATCGCCTCCAGGAGCATCGTGCCGTAGCCGATCGGCCTGGCGTCGGTCTCCCTGCGGAGCTGCTTACTCGTCGTGCCCGAGGCGATCAGCGAGTGAAAGCCGGAGCAGGCGCCGCAGGCGATCGTGATGAAGAGCATCGGGACGAGGTTCTGGCCATTGGACGCCTGCCAGCCGGTGAACGCTGGGTAGCG
This sequence comes from Pirellulales bacterium, assembly GCA_044336965.1. GTDB lineage: Bacteria > Planctomycetota > Planctomycetia > Pirellulales > UBA1268 > CAMCQY01. Next base: position 841 of record JBIIOL010000341.1, read on the forward strand.
GATCGCGGAATCACCCGCCACCAGCCGGTCGCTGACCATCAGGCCAATCGCAGCGCCCGCGAGTGCGACATACAGAAAACAACCGCCCAGGTGGCCGCGGGGTTGGAGCAGCATCCACATCGGCACCATCGCCGCCACGAGGCAGTAGGCCAAGAGGAGCACGCCCCAGATTTTCTGCGCGGTGGCGTCGGAGGTGCCGAGCGTCTGCCCCAGATCGAACGGAAAGAACTGGCCGATCCAGATCGCCAGGCCGACCAACGGCAGGAAGATCGCGGTCGCCAGCCAGAGCGGCATCTTCGCATACCGCATGCAGGCCCCCATGATCATCGGGATCACGAGATAGAGCAGGCTAGACGTGGCGATCCCGCCCCCCGATACCGTCTCGCCGTTTTCCAGCACCTGCCGGCCGATGAAGCTTGACGCCGTGATGTCGGTGAAGGCGACGATGATGTAGACCAGCGCGATCCAGACGAATGCCAGGAAGAGGAGATAACTCCGCTGGCTCATGTGGTCGCGAACCACTTCGGCGATCGACCGCGCCTTGTGCCGCACCGACGCCACGAGCGCAGCGAAGTCGTGCACGCCGCCGATGAAGATGCTCCCGATCAAGATCCAGATCAGGGCGGGCAGCCAGCCGAAGGCCACGCCTGCGAGGATCGGCCCCACGATCGGCCCGGCCGCGGCGATCGCGGAAAAATGCTGTCCGAGCAGCAGCTGCGGCGGGATCGGCTCGTAGTCGACGTCGTCGCGGAGCGTGACGGCCGGCGTGGCGGCTGCATCATCAAGTCGGAAGAGCCGGGCCAACAGGCTGCCGTAGACCCTGTAGGCGATCGCCAGAACCAGAGCGCTTGGCAGCAAGACATACAACAGACTCATGGCGACCCCACGTCGTGGCGAAGTTGGCGAGAACCAGCCGTTCTACCTATTCATCTTGCCCAAAAAAGGTGCCAGGCACCAAATTGGGGCAAGCTGGGAGCTTCGGCTCTCCCCAGACCCACAGCCAGACCACCCAGATTTGGTGGCTGGCACCTTTTTAACGGGAGCCACGATGGCCGCCACCACAGGCAACACGATCCGCGAAACCCTCGTCATCATCGGTAGCGGGCCGGCCGGCTGGTCGGCCGCCACCTATGCCGCCCGGGCCCAGCTCAAGCCGCTGGTCTTCGAAGGCGCGATCACCGAGAAAAACCGCATGTCTGGCACGCTCCCGCTCGGCCAACTCGCCCTCACGAGCGAAGTCGAAAACTACGCCGGCTTCCCGCACGGCAACCTCGGCGCGTTTCTCGACTCCGCCCTGCCATCCGAGCGGCGACAGATGATGGCCCCGCATGCCGGCGAAGGCGTCACCGGCCCGGAACTGATGGAGCTGATGCGGCAGCAGGCCGTCAACATGGGCACGCGGATCGTCACCGACGACATCCTGAAAGTCGACTTTTCGTCACGCCCTTTCAAGCTCTATCCCTCCGAAGGCGGCGTGGTGGAGGCCCAGTGCGTGATCGTGGCCACAGGCGCCAGCGCCAACTGGCTCGGCCTGCCGAGCGAAGAGAAGTTCAAGAACCGAGGCGTGAGTGCCTGTGCCGTCTGCGACGGCGCGCTGCCCCGCTTTCGCAACAAGCCGATCGTGGTGGTGGGCGGCGGCGACTCGGCCGTGGAGGAAGCGACCTACCTCACAAAGTTTGCCAGCACGGTGCACCTCGTGCATCGCCGCGACCAGCTCCGTGCCTCGAAGATCATGGCGCAGCGGGCCCACGACGACCCGAAGATCAAGATCCACTTCAACACGGGCCTTGCCGAGGTGCTCGGCGACGATGCCAAGGGCGTGACGGGCGTGCGGCTGGCGAGCACGGTCGACGCCGGCAAGGAGACAACGCTCGAGGCGACGGGTGTCTTCCTGGCGATCGGCCACACGCCCAACACGGCGTTTCTCGACGGCCAGTTGGAACTCAATCCCAAGAAATACGTCGTCTGGACGAAGCACTTCCGCACGGAGACGAGCGTGGAGGGAGTCTTCGCGGCGGGCGACGTGGCCGACGACTACTACCGTCAGGCAATCTCCGCTGCCGGCACCGGCTGCATGTCCGCCCTCGATGCCGAACGCTGGCTGGCAGGCCAGGGCGTGCACTGAATACACGCGAAACATCGGCATCCTGCCGCCCCGACGGGCGGATGCCCGTCCTCAGCGAGTCGCTTGGCGACCTCCGGTCGCTGGTGCTAACGCGGCCCTCCGGGCTTAGCGCTGATGCGCGACGCATGCAGATCCCGTCGCTTGCGCTCAGGGCTTTTATTTGACTCTGAGCAATCCGTGAGGGGCTGCCCATGTCCCGGGAGCCGGCGTTGCTGACCAGCGCAGGCAGGATGCCGAAGCGGAGGCGATCTGGCTGGCGCAGTCAGCATCGAGCGAGCGCAGGCAGGATGGCCGAAGCGAGCGTCCGGCGACGGGACATGGGCAGCACCGAACCGTCACGCAGTAGGAATCCCCCGGCTTACGCCGGGGGCTTTTATGGGACGCGGAGGGTCTCCGCCTTGCGGACGAGGTCGAGAAACTCTGCTCGGTAGCCCCCCCGATCCGGCCCGAGCGCACCCGCGGCGATCTTCGCCACCATCGGCAGCGTGGCTTCCCCCTTGTATTCGCTGTTGCGAAGCACCATCCCGAAGGCTGCCACGGCACCGGCGAACCGGAGGTCGGCGGAAGCCTGTTCGAAAGCACCGCCGCGATCGACGAGCGGCACTTCATCGAGCGTGCTCGCATCGCCTTCTGGCTTCTTCCACCGCAGCTTCACCGTGAGAAGCTCCCGGCTCGTTGCACCATCGACGAGCGCGGCCTCAGGGGCAGGCTTGGGCTGCGGCTGCTGATACTTGAGCGGCTCCGCCCCGGCCGACCCTTCGCCGCCGTCGCCCACCAGTTCGATCTCATAGAGCGCCGTGACGCTGTGCCCGGCTCCAATCTCGCCGGCATCCTTCCTGTCGTTGCGAAAGTCCTCGGCCGCCATGATCCGGTTCTCATAGCCGAGCAGGCGATAGGAGGCCACCTGCGCCGGGTTGAACTCCACTTGGATCTTCACATCCTTCGCGATCGTGATTGTGCTGCCCGTGAGCTGCTCCACGAGCACCTTCCGCGCCTCGCGGGCGCCGTCGATGTAGGCGTAGACTCCATTGCCGTTATCGGCGATCTTTTCCATCTTCGCGTCCTGCAGGTTGCCTTCGCCGAAGCCGAGCACCGTGAGAAACGTGCCGCCGGCCGCTTTCCGCTTGATGAGGTCCACGAGCGCCTCGTCGCTGGTCACACCCACGTTCAGGTCGCCGTCGGTGGCGAGGATCACCCGGTTCACGCCGCCAGGGATGAACCGCTCCGCCGCCTGCTCGTAGGCCACGTTGATGCCGGCGCTGCCATGCGTGGAGCCACCCGACGAGAGCGATTCGATCGCCGCGAGAATTGTTCCCTTTTGGTCGCCGCTGGTGGCGGGGAGCTTCACACCTGCGTCGCCGGCATAGGTGACGATCGCCACCGAGTCGTTTTCCGTCAGCTCCTCGACCAGCATCGCGAGGGCCTGCTTCACCAGCGGCAGCTTGTTCGCCGCTGCCATCGAGCCCGACACGTCGATGAGAAACACGAGGTT
>JBIIOL010000342.1:0-4456 GCA_044336965.1 Pirellulales bacterium
CAAGCGCGAACGACGTGTAGTAGAGATCGGGCCGGCCGCCGCGATTGCAGTAGCCACCGCCGGGCGTCGCGAGCGACTGGAGAAACGACACGACGAGATCGGTCGCGTCACCGAGCGTCCGCCTGGCGAGGCGGGCCACCTGCAGCATCTGCAGTCGCTGGCTCATGCCGTCGCAGCCGGGCTCGCGGCGGCCGGTTGCGGCTCGCTGTGGTGTTCGCGGGCCACCTTCGCCTCCTGCTCCCGGCAGTAGCCCTCGAAGGTGAGTTCGTTGAACATCTTCGCGAGCACGCGACGGAGCAGGCCCTTCAGCGTCGCGTCAGAGAGGCCCTCGAGCGCCCGCACGGCCTGCTCCTTGTAGCTCTCCAGCAGGAGCGCTGCCTTCTCGTCGGCCTTGGCCGTGCGGATCGCCTCTCGCAGGCGGTCGGGTGTGGCCGCGGGATGGGGTTGGCCCGACGTGATCGCGGCGAGCATCTCGCGGTCGTCGCCGCGGGCACGTTCGGCCGCGAGCGCGAGCACCACGCTCGGCCGCGACTCCACGTTGCTCACGAGCCCAGCGTCGTCGAGCATGTCCTCGAGGTCGTCCTTGATCTGATAGGCGATGCCAACCGCCTCGCTGTAGGCCCGCAGGGCGTCGGCCACCTCGTCTGCGCGGCCGGCGCCGATGGCGGCCAATTGCAGGGCCACGTCGAACGCGGGGGATGTCTTGAGCCGGAAGATCTCCAGCACCTGGCGGCTAGCCAACTGCGAGGGTTTGCGGCTCCAGGCGAGTTCGGCGCCCTGCCCCTGGCAGAGCAGCCGCTGTGCGCCGGCTGCTTCCCGGACTGCGGCGCGGATGCGATCGGTATCGAGGCCCGACTCCGCCAGCAATCGATACCCCTCGCCGATCAGCAGATCGCCGACGTTGAGCGCAATCGGCACGCCGTGCGCACCGCAGAGTGTCGGCTCGCCGTAGCGTTCGAGATCGCCATCCTCGATATCGTCGTGGACGAGCGATGCCTTGTGAAAGCATTCCACCGCCACGGCGATCCGTTGGATCGCGTCGAGCGCATGGCTGTTGCGTGGGTCGGTCTCGTCGTGCTTCTCGTCATCGCCGCCCGGCTGCAGCGCCTCGAACACCGCCGCGGCCAGAAAGGGCCGCCACCGCCGGCCGCCGACAGCCAGCCACTCCCGGCCAATCTCCTCGGCATGCCCCACCGGCGGCCCCATCAGCCGATCGAGCGCCGGCCGTTCGAACCAGGTCTTCACGGTGTCGTGCAGGCCGCCGAGATCGAGCCGTCGCGACCGGTCGGCCGCCTCGAGGTGGATGTAGTCCCAGACCCAATCGACATCGACCGTCGTGTCGATGCAGTCGTCCTGGAGGAGTGGCACAGCCACCGCCGGAATCGCCGCCGCCTGCACGTGCGAAAATGTTTTTTCAAGCACGGGCATGCAGCTCACGCCGACGATCGCCTCAATCGTGCCGGTCTGCACCATCGCCATCACCAGTGCCGAGCCCTCGGCCACCAGCACCGCGTAGCCGAGTCGCTCGGCCTCCGCCTGGAAATCCTGGATCGAGCAGAGGCCGCACTGCTTGCAGAGCAGGCCGAACTCGTCGAAGGGCGCCGGGCAGCGGTTCTCCACCCGCAGGCATTTCGGCATGAGCAGGAGTCGGCGCTCGAAGGGCACGGCAGCGAGGGCGTCGCGCCACGACTCGTTGTTGACGGTGACGACCGCGTAATCGAGATACGTCTCCGACAGGCCCGCCTCGGCGAGCGCGGCGGTCGCCCGCCGGCGGAGTTCGTCCATACCCAGTGGCGGCACGGCCCGGTCACGGCTCATCCCGCGCCGCACGGCGTCGCGAAGGGCGTCGCGATCCGCCTTCGTCGGGGGAATGCCGGCCTGTGGCGGACGCGACCGGATCACCGCTGGCGGCACCGGGGGCGGCAGGATCGCAAGCGCAATCGTCGCTGGGTCTACGGTGGACATCGCGGGCACCTCTCCGGGGGAAGCCACAGTATGCCGTTTGGCACCATCTTCGTCAGGTGGAGAGGTCCGCTCCCGCGGCCCCCGCGGCCCTGATGGGATTTATGCCGCCAGCAGCGGCCTCTTTTGCCGCTGCCGCCCGGGCCGCCGCCGCCTCCACCCGCCGCTGGATCTCCTCGGGCGACGGTAAGGCATCGAGCACCTCGCGGGGGATCTGTGCTGCATCAGCCAGCTTCGTGAGGCACCGCCGTCGCTCGGCCAACGCCTGGTCGGCACTCCGCTCCTTGGAGAACCGGGCCTTGGCGTCGGCGCTTCGCTCCCGCAGTTTGGCGTAAATGTCGCCGCCCAGAAGCGCCGAAATGTCGACCTTCATCTTCTCACGGTGGACGTCAGCATCGGCCACCGGGCCGCCGTCGATCGGGCCCGCGTGGTACTTCGGAAACATGATCGCCACCTCGGGGCAGACCCGCGAGCAGGCCGGGCAGTTGACCTTGCAGTTGGCCGGATTCTCGACGCGCAGGGTCTGATCGCCCGCCACACCGTAGACGTCGAACAGGCAGAAGCTCAGGCATTGCATGCAGTTGGTGCAACGCGCCGTATCGATCACCGGAAACCACGGCTTCCAGGTTTCGGCCGTGTTGGCGATCGGCCCGTTGGCGATGGTCGATGCTTCCGGCGGCCGGTTCATCCGCCGCTCACCGCGAGCCTCCTCGACGGCAGCGACAGTCTCTGCGACCGACAGGCCCGTGACGTCGCGTACCAACACCTCGCACCGCCCGCTGGTGTCGCTCACCGCGGGCGGCCCGTCGGGAAAGCAGCCGATCACGATCATCGCACCCCCGGCCTGCAGGTCGGCCGCGCCCGCCCCGGCCCGCGTGACGGCATACCCGCAGTCGAGGAGCGCTGCGAAGATGCCGGCTCGGTCAGTGGCGGCCAGCGGAGTGGCTCCCGTGCCCTCGTAGACGACCACCCGCGGCGGGAGTAACGCTTCAGCGATCATGATCCGGCTCCTTTGGGAGCAGCGAGCACGCCGGCCAGCACGGTCTCCGCGGTGTCGGTCCGCATGTTGAGGATCTCCACGCCCTGCTGCGGCAGCGGTGCATCCGCGAGCACGAAGAGCCCCTGCACGGCGCGGGGCCAGCAGGCGACGATCGTGAGCGGACGGTCGCCTCGGGCGAGTTCCGCCAGATGCGGGTCGCGGCGGGCGGCCATCTCGCAGAGATCGGGCACCATCTCGAAGCCGCGGCCCGCTGCGGCCAGACCCTCGAGCACGGCATCCTTCACGGCGGCCGGCACGACCTGCGCATACGCGCAGCGGCAGTAGAGGATTCGCGTGGCGTCGTCGGCCTGGCTCGAGGCCGCTCCATCCTGACTGTGTGGCTCGGTCATGGGTGGACCCTTCCCGCAGCCGGATACGTGCCAAAGTCGTTGAACCAATACCGTTTCGCGAAGCGGTACATCCAGTGTTTCTCAGGGATTTCGCGGCCGGGAAGATCCTGACTCGACCGCGGCGTCATGGCCAGCAGTTCCTGTCGGGCCGTGCCCCGCTGGGTCGTGTCGTGGGCGCCATGGCGGTCGGCGATCTCGAGGATCAGCCGCGGATTCTCGAGCACCACGCAGCCGCGGCTGTGTTGGGCTGCCGCGTCGCGCATGTCCTTCAGAAACGCCGACTGCGTTACCTGCTCGTAAAACGAGCCCGTGCCGACCTGCTCCACCGCCAGTTGGATGATCGGGCAGGGTTCGATGCCGCCCGACGGGCCGACATGGTGCGTGAGGCCGATCGCCATCGGGCACAGCGCGTCTCCCTCGTCGTCGTAGTAGGCGTCGACGATGGCGATCGGAAGCCTCGCCCGCTGCTCCACCACGAACCGTCGTACGCGGACGAGCTGGTCAGGGGTGAGCGCCAGTTCCGGCGACGACTCCGGGCCGACGGGGCGATAGCCATGAAACCAGGCGTAATGCACGCCCATGTCGATCAGCCGCCGGAGCCACTCCTCGGTGAGCATCGTGTCGATGTTGGAGCGGCAGAGGCTCGTGGCCACGCCCGTGATCAGCCTCGCCTCGAGGCAGAGTTCGAGGCCACGGAGCGACCGGTCGAGCACCTGACGGTTGCCACGACGAATGTCGCTCGTCGCCGCGTCACCCTCGATGCTCACCAGCGGCGTGGCGTTGCCGAGCGCCTGGAGACGGCGGGCGATCTCGGGCGTGATCAACTGGCCGTTCGTGAAGATCTGGAAGTAGCAGTCGGGGTGGGCGGCCAGCAGGTCGAGGAGCCGCGGGTGCAGGAACGGCTCACCCCCGAGCAGCCCGAAGAAAACGTTGCCGTGCGCCTTCGCATCGCTGATGATCGCGTCGAGTTCCTCGAACGGCACCATCGTCCGCGGCGCCTGCACGTCGACCCAGCAGCCCTGGCACTTGAGGTTGCAGGAGTTGATGATCGAGAGATGGAGAAACGGCGGGAAGACGATCCCCTTCCGCTGCCGCGCCTTGAATT
>JBIIOL010000343.1:0-4453 GCA_044336965.1 Pirellulales bacterium
ACTCGACGCATTGGGGTTGCGTTAAGCACCAAAAAGGGGACGCAGCTCATTTTTCGAAATGAGCTGCGTCCCCTTTTCTCACGCGGCACCAGTTTTTGGCATGATGGTTGGGGGGGGGCCGGAAGCCCTTGGGGGGGCGTTCTCCCTCATCATTCGCTCACGCTCGTTTCCTATTCTTCCGCACACATCGGCTGTACGTCGTCATTCGGCGTGCCGACACCTCCAGGAGCCCTTGCCATGAAGTCAGGCTACGAATCAGCCCCGCACGGCGGCCGCAACAATCTTGAACAGGTGATCGATGGCCTCGAGGGGCGGCTCGACGATCTCGCCAGCGGTCAGCGACAGATCAGGCTCATCGTGCTCGCAGGCTCGCTCCTCCTACTCGGTCTGATGAGCCTGTTTGGCCTCCGGCTCTACAGCACGCTGCAGCGGCAGCTCAACGCCACGCAGTTGCAGAATGCGGTCATGGCGAAGATCGACGACATCTGGCCGGCGCTGAGCCAGAAGTTCATGGACTCCGCCCTGAAGGCGGCGCCAGCCTACGGCGAGCAGGCGATGAAGCGTTTCGAAAAAGTACGTCCGCAGTTGGAGGACATGCTGCTGAAGGAATCTGATCAGTTTGCTGGTCAACTCCAGTCCAATCTCCTCAAGAAGTCGGAGGCCGGCATGCAGCGGGTCACCGACAAGGTGGCGCAGGACCTCAAGAAGCAACTGCCGAAGCTGACCGAGAAGAAGCTCGACTCGATCGAAGAGAAGCTCCGCAACTCGCTGCTCATCGAGGGCGGAGGCATCGCCGATGAAGTCGAGGCCAAGGTCGTGAAGGAGCAGGCACGCGTGGAAAAACTGCTGGCGAAGCTGCCAGTCGACGAGGTCGCCAAGCTACCCGAGGAGAAGCTGCAAAGGCAGTTCATTCATCACGTGCTGATGATGATCGACCAGTCGGTGGCAGCAGACGAAACGCCTGCACAATGATGCCGGCACGAAGCAGATCACGACCATAAACCACAACCACACCGATTCATGTCCGAGGCCATCGGCCTCCCCAGGAGCATCCCCCATGTCTGATTCCCTCAATGTCTCGCCCGTGCTCGAATCGAAGATCATGAAGCTGCACAGCCGCATGGAGGAGACGGTGGCGCAGGGCCGCCGCCGGCTGCTCATGACCGCCGTCATCATGGGCGGCCTGCTGCTCGCGGCGTCGGGCTACCTCTGGTATCTCTACTCGAAGATTTCGGAGTTTGCCGACGCCAGGACCATCGTCGAACTGGCAGCGGCCCAGGTCGAGCCGCAGCTCAATGTCGAGGCATCGCGTTTCGGCGACACGCTCGAGGCTCAGGCGCCGGTCGTCCTTGATCAGGCCGAGAAGGCGGTGCTCGCCGCGCCGCCGCAGCTCGCCCGCGAGTTGCACAACTACACCTCGACGTTCCTCGACCAGCAGCTTTCCTCGCTGGAGGCGCAGGCCTACGACGTGGTGAGCAAGACGCTCGAGGGGGCGATCACGAAGGCCAACGAGGAGGGCATCGACCTGTCGGACGAGAAGCAGCTCGACGCGCTCATCGACTCGGCCGCGCCGACGATGCGCGACGCTCTCAAGAAGGCCGTGGACGAGATCTACGGTGAATACACGGCCGGGGCCGACAGTCTGGGCAGCTACATCGAGCAGCTCGCCGAGGCGGGTGGCGACAGGCAACTCACCCCGCTGCAGCAGAGCCAGCGGGAGATTCTGCTGACGGGCCTGGCGCTGATCAAGAAGATGGAAGCCGACCCCAAGCGAGCGCCGCTGCAAAAGGTTCTGGACGGCCGGCCGTAAGCGGCTCGCTCCCAGGAACGCACGCGACGCCGGTCGTACGAAGCCGTTGGGGCACGACGACCGGCGTCTTTTTTTGGCACCTGTTTTGACAGGGCTGGCGGGTATGGTCACACTTGCAAAGTGGGCCGGAGGCCGTTTGAATCGGTGACGATGACGTCTGTCGTCGCCGTCGCGGTCATTGCACGTGCGGGTATTCAAAACATCATGCAGTCAGACAAGCATCAGGAGGCGGTCGCGATCGACCGGCCTGCCAGCCGTCGGAAATTTCTCGGCGCCGCCGGTCAGGTAGCCACCGTGGCCGGGGCGGCAACGGTGGCGGGAACGCTGCTCTCCCGCCGGACGATTCCGCACGTGTACGCCGCGGGCACGGATGAAATCCGCGTGGCCTTGATCGGCTGCGGCGGTCGTGGCGGTGGTGCGGCGGTCGACGCGCTCTCCGTGCCAGGGGCGCCGATCAAGATGGTGGCGATGGCCGACGTGTTTCGCGACCGGGTGGACATCGTGAAGCGTTCGCTCGGGGAGCAGTTCAAGGAACGCATCGACGTGCCCGAGGATCGGACCTTCATCGGGTTTGATGGCTACAAGCAGGCGATCGACTGCCTGCGTCCCGGTGACATCGCCCTGTTCGCCACGCCACCTGCGTTTCGTGCCCCGCATTTTGCCTACGCCATCGAGAAGGGCGTGCACACGTTCATGGAGAAGCCGGTGTCGATCGACGGTCCGACCACCAGGCGGATCATCGAACTGGCGGCCAAGGCCAGCGAAAAGAATCTCAAGGTGGGCGTCGGGTTGATGTGCCGCCACTGCGACCGCCGTGCGGAACTCCTGGAGCGACTGCGAAATGGCGAGGCGGGGGAACTGCTCTCCTTCTACGGCTACCGCGAGCACAATCCGCCCCACAATCTCGACCTCGCGCCCGGTCCGCAGGGGATGGACGAACTGCTCTGGCAGATCAAGCGATTCCACAACTTTCTCTGGGCCTCCGGCGGCATTTTCAGCGACTACTGCGTGCACCACATCGACGAGGTCTGCTGGATGAAGGGAGCATGGCCGGTAAAGGCCGTGGCGATCGGCGCCCGGCAATTGCGAGCCAAGATCGACGATCAAAACTTCGATAACTACGGCATCGAATACACGTTCCAGGATGGCGCGAAGTTTTTCTACACCTGTCAGGTGATGAAGGACTGCGACAGCAAGTTTGGCCTGTGGGGGCAGGGCTCCAAGGCGGCTTTTGCCATTTCGACGAGCGGCCATTCGCCGGCCCGCTGTGCGATTTTCAAGGATCAACGGGTCGACAAGGACAACGTCGCCTGGGCCGCGGAGCAGCCCGAGCCGAATCCCTATCGGCGCGAGTGGGAGCATCTCGTGGCGGCGATCATCGCCGACGAGCCCTACAACGAGGCCGTGCGCGGCGCCCAGGCGAGCCTGGTCACGGCGATGGGGCGATTTGCGGCGCACACTGGCAAGGCCATCACGTATGACGAGATGCTCAACTGCCCCGATGACCTTACCGCCGGCGTCGACCGCCTGAGGGAAGGCTCGCCACCGCCGTTGGTGGCCGACAGCGAGGGGCGCTATCCGGTGCCGATGCCGGGTAAATACAAGTACGAGTATCGCAGTTGACGAGTGCATGCCCGGCCATGGCGGTCGGTCCAACGGAGAATCAGCGAAGGGAAAAATCATGAAAAATATCTGCGGGAACAACTGGAAGATGCTGCCGGCGTCGATCGTCAGCGCGGTGGTGCTGATCGGATGCAGCGGACCGGCGGCCCCGCCGGCCGCGGCTCCCGCGCCGATGCAGACCCGGCAGACGCTCAAGAAGACCACGCAGAACGTGCTGGAACTTTCTGAGGCGGTAAAGCAGGGGGGTGTGCGGGCCGAGATGTCGATCACGGGCCAGGGGCTCGACGTCGCCGCCGACGCTTATCGCACGAGCGTGGGCAAGTTGTCGATCATCGCCGTCGATCAGAAGATGAATTTCTTCCAGGCCGAGAACGATCGCAAGCCGAAGGACTACGCCGAGTTCATGGCGCGGATCATCGAGCCGGGCAAGCCCGACGGGCTCATGCTGCCGATGCTGCCCTACTATCAGGAATACGCCTACGATCCTGAGGCGAAGGAACTCGTCGTGATCGAGTTTCCGGCGAAGAAGGAGCAGCGGCAGAAGGAGACGACGGGCGCGTCCGGGCTCTGATTGGCCGCATGGCGGGATCGGTAGCTCACCGGGGAAAAACGCCGTTTCTGCATCGGTCGATGGTGAGTCTGAGGAAGTGCGTCGCGCAGCTGATGCAGGGGTCGTAGCAGCGGATCAGTCGCTCGCAGCCGGCCGCCACGGTCTCGTCGTCGCCGTCGAGCCGGTCCGGCAGCCAGGCACGCACGTCTTCTTCGAGCCGGGCCTGATTCTGGCTCGTGGGGGGAATGATCGTCGCTCCCGCGATGAGCCCGTCGTCACCGATGTCGTATCGCTGACAGAGCAGGCCTCGCGGGGCCTCCGTGGCGGCGCAGCCCGTGCCCGCGTGCGGCAGGTGGTCGATCCGGCAGGGGGTGACCGCTGCATGGCAGTCCCTTGCGATTGCCAGGGCCGCCTCGAAGGCGGCCACCACCTCGATGGCGCGGGCTGCGATCGAATGAAAAACGTTCCGT
>JBIIOL010000344.1:0-4429 GCA_044336965.1 Pirellulales bacterium
CACATCGGCAGCCAGTGTTGCCTGTTCGATCCCCAACGGATGGTCGGCCGGGCCGTTCCAGATCCAATTGCCGCGAATCTGGAGATTGGTATCGGCCCGGGCCGGCGAAGGAATATTGGAGCCGACGGATGGTGTCCGCGGCATCGCCACCGCGAACTGCTGCCACTGGCTCACGTAGCCGTCTGGGTTGTAGACGATGTTGTCGTAGATGAAGACGTTGCGGTTGGGAATCGGCTCGTCCCCTCCGACGACCGCAGTGCCCCAGCCACCCTGGGCGAGGTAGGCCCGGCAGGCCGCCTGATTCCCGTCACACGACCGTGATCCGAATCCCACTTCGATCACGTGGCTGCGGCTGCCCACGCGGTAGAGCGTGTTGCGGGCCATCAGGATGTTGGAGCCGCCGTTCACGCCAAATCCTGCGCCCTGGGTATCGTGGACGATGTTGTCGATGAATGTGATGTCGTATGCCTCGTACTGCAGCCAGGGCGATACCATGAATTCGAATCCGGTCCCCTGCCCCGCCGTGAAGCCTCCCGTGCCGGCATCGTAGAACTCGTTTCCCGCCACGGTCAGCGACGCCGAGCCACCCTTCGCATACATCGCCCAGTCGCCAGACCGATGGATCCGGCTGCCAACGACGTGGCCATACTGCACCGCCACGAAATCGACGGCGTTGTCCCAGGCGCCCGAAATGTCGCAGTGTTCCACGTAGATGTACTGGCTCTGGTTGACCTTCAATGTCTCCTGTGGCACGGCGTAGGAGGGAATGTCTCCCAGTCCACGAATCGTCGTATCGCGGAGGAGCACGTTGGAGCAGCTGTCGAGGTGGAGCACGTCGCCGCCGCCAGAAGAGACGTCGAGACCGAGGATGTAGAGATGGCGGCAGTCGTAGACATTCATGCTCGGCAGGTGGGCCGTGCCGTTGCCATCGATCGCCTTGAGCAGCACGGGCGCCGACTGCGTGCCGTGCCTGCTCTCCCAGTAGATGGGCACCGCTGATTCCGGATAGGTGCCAGCTGTCAGGTTGATCTGAAACCCGGTCGTGAGATCGACGCTGATGGGCACCCGACGCCACGCTTCGGAGAGCGTGCGGACAGCCAAGGCCCGCGATGCACCGCTGTTGCCGTCATTGCCGGCGGCGGGGTCAACCCAGATCTGGTTGAAGGCTGAAGCGCCAGCGGGCGGAGTGATGTCGAACGACGGCAGCAGATTCTGCGCCGCACACGCCAGCCTCGATTCCAAGGTCTCTGGCGCCGCCAATCTCCGGGCCGGCGCCGCCAGCTTCCAAGCAGGCAGTGTTCGTCTCATGGGAGGCCTTCCGTGGGCGGGCACCCCCAAACTCCGGGCTCAGGCCCGCAGTTCAGAAATCCTCCCGCACCGTCCTTAGCGCCCCTAACGAGGCCATTCTACGCGTCACCCACCTGTCCAGACGAACTCGATCGCCGCATCGATCTCGGGGGAGAGGCTCTTGTGAACGGGACACGTGTGGGCCGCCTGCTCGAGCAGTTGCCGTTGCGGGTGATCGGCTGGCAGCGGGATCGTGAGCCGTGTCCGCAGACTGGCGATCCGCCGCGGCATGTCCTTGCTCATCTCTTTCACGGTCTCGGCCTTCATGCCGACCAGATTGAGACCGTGCCGCTCAGCGGCGATCCCCATGATCGTCATCATGCAGGCACCGAGTGCCGTGGCGACCAGATCGGTGGGCGAAAAGCTCTCTCCCTTGCCATGGTTATCGACCGGCGCGTCGGTGATGAGCGTGGTGCCACTGGGGCCGTGAGTGGCGCGGCAGCGGAGCCCGCCTTCGTAGGTGCTGGTGAGACTGACCATGCAATAACTGCTCCTGAGGAAAGGGGTGTCGCTTCAGTTTACCGTGCGGGGAGGTCTGGCAGCTGCTGGCTGCGGATCACGATCGTGCGCCGGTACGGTGGCCGCCACCAGGCTGTGAAAGGAAAACGCGGGAAGTCGCTGCTGTCTCCCGGCGTGATCTCCCGCTCGTCGACCACCATGAAGTCGGGCCGCAGGGCGGGAAAATAGTCGCGGAGCTTCGGATCCGGGTAGTCATACGGCACGTCCGCCCGATAGGCATCGATGGGCAACCGGACCCGCGGGTTGTTGACATACGCCGCCCGCTCGACCTGCTCCCAGCCGTCGATCACCCACTTCGAGGTAATGCGATCACGGGGCACGCCCTGCTGTTGCAGGAGGGCGATTGCCGCCAGCCTCGTCCGCGTGTCGGCGAATTCGTCGTGCAGGATCGCGATGCCTCGCAGCGCAAAAAAGCCGACCAGCAGCCAGCCCAGCACCGAGCGGCGGTCGGCGCCGGCCTGCGGCGAGGCGGGCAACGGGCGGGTGCAGAACAGAAGTGCGCACGTGAGGGCGGGCAGGAACGGGAGATAGTAGCGGGGGTAGATGCCATCGGTCGTCTGCGAGACGAGCAAGAGTGAAGCACCGTAGGGCAAGAGGTAGGCCAGCGGCAGGATGACCGCGGGCGGCAGCCGCCACGCAGCCGTGGGCAGGGAGCGGGCACGGGCCAACGCGACCGTCGCGGCCACGGACAGCGAGACGATCATCCCCAGCACGCCACAGCGGATCAGCCCCACACCCGCATCATGCAGAGCGTGGCCGGTTGGCTTCCAGCTGCCAGCCAGTAGGCCCAGCGGTCCTTCGAGCGACTGAGTCAGGGTTCCCGCCAGCACCACTGCCATCGCGATGGCGGTCACGACCGCCGTGATACGGCCCCACCGCGTTCGCAGGCCCGTGGACAGATGCTCCACGACCCAGGGCAGGCAGAAGAGCATGGCAGGCAGCACTTTCAGCGCACACTCGGTCACCACCGTCACCGCCTCACGGGCAATCGACGCGATCCGAAACTGGGCGACGGCTTCGAGCGAGGGGAGTTTGGTGGGAATCGCATACGGCTGCTGACTGAACCATCGGGTGCCGACCACAAGCGCTACCATGCCGATCACTCCACAGAGCAGCGAGGCCAGCCGGAATACCCAGCGATCGGAACGGCTCAGGCCGCCGAATCGCCACAGGCAGAGCACCGCTGCGCACGTGATCGGCGCAAACCAGACCGGCTGACGGATCGTGCCTCCGAGCACGCCGCAGAGCGTGCCGATCACCAGCCATGCCAATGCCCGCCACGGCGCGACGTGAGTGCTCTGTGCAGGCGTGTCCTTGATGGCATCGGCCGCTCGCGTGAAGCCATAGAGGCAAGCCAGCAGAGAGAAAAACGCCGGGATGTCGGTCATGAACGTCGGCGCCAGCGGCAGAAACAGCGTGCTCAGGCCCGTGAGGAGCGCAGCGAACAGGCTGTCAGACGGAGAGAGGCTGCCGCGGCGGGCGATGAGATACACGAGCGCCACCGCCCCGAGCGCCAGCGGCCACACGCTCAGCCGGACGAGCGTGAACGAAAATCCAAAGAGCCAGATCCACGACGCCCCCCACCAGACCTGGATCCCGAGCATCGCCGTCGGCCAGCCGTTGTAGGCGAAGCGGCCCGTCTCCGCGAGCGTCTTGGCCATGTGGATGTAGGAGAAGTCATCGATGTATCCGCCCTCGGCAAACGGCCAGGCGACGAGGATCGTCCCGAAGGTGACCAGCACGCAGAGGATGAGGTTGCGACGGTCGATACCCATCAAAAAAGGCTTTCGTTCACAGAATGGTGCCTCGCCCGATAAAAGCGGCAGTCTATTTCGTTGCAGGAACGTTCGTTGCAGGAACGTTCGTTGCAGGAACGTTCGTTGCAGGAACGCCGGGGCTTTTCGGTATTGTCCGCTGGACCTGATGACAGATGACAATCTCACGACGATAGGGCGGCCACCACGACGTATAGGGGAAACGGGGAAATGGTGTGCCGTCTCCGGGAAACCGGTTGGGGTCGTCGGTCACGATGTATTCGGGTGTCAGGGCCGACATTCTGTCACGGAGCATCAATTGCTTCGGGTACCCGTCGGGCTTCAGCGGTTTGAAGGCGCCGCGCGGCACGCGAATTCGTGGATCGTTCAGGTACCCCACCCGCTCGATTTGCTCCCAGCCGTCGATCTGCCAGCCTGCCATGATCCGATCGCGAGTCACTCCGTTGCTCTCCAGGTAGGAAATCGCAGCGAGGCGGGCACGGCAGTCAGCAAACATATGGTGCAAGTTCCTTACCTCGGGGAGAGCGACGACTGCGAGCCACACCCAGCCCACGATCGCGATCCGCCGATCAACGGCCGTTGTGAACGTGGCCCGAACACCCCACAGCACCGCACAGGCCAAGAGCGGCACATACGGCAGGTAATAGCGGGGGTAGAGATCGCCTATCATCCGCGATGCCTGCATGACCGCCGCCGAGTAGGGCAGCAGATAGACAATCGGGATCACGATCGCCGGCGGCACGCGTCGGACGGCAGACAGGATGACGCCACGCTGCCGGAGCACCGTC
>JBIIOL010000345.1:0-4416 GCA_044336965.1 Pirellulales bacterium
GCGCCACCGGCAGCGAAGTCGATGGGCGAGTATGCCATCGATGCCGCCAACGCCGCCTTCGCGCAGATGACCACGCTGTTCACGAGCCAGGGCCAGACCTTTGGCTGGAATCAGCTGGGAGTGACGCCGATGCTGGGTGTCAACGACGTTACCAGCGAAGTGTTCACGCTGCAGGACGCCGATCGGCTCGAAACATTCGCCCGGGCCAAGGGGCTGGGGATGCTCTCGATGTGGTCGCTCAACCGCGACAACCCGGGCCCCACGGGGCAGCTCTCCAACTTCCACACGGGAATTCCGGCGATGTCAGCCGGTGGCTTCAGCCTGGCCTGGGGCGATTACGGAAGCGATCCGGCGATCACAGGCGCAGTGAATCCGGTCACGCCCGTCACTCCCGTCACTCCGGTTACCCTCCCAGGCATCACGATCGGCGATGTCTCCGTGAGCGAGGGCAACCCGCAGACGAGCGTGGCCAATGGCTACCTGCACACATCGGGCAGCCAGATCCTCGACGCCAACAACAAGGCGGTACGGATCGCCGGCGTCAACTGGTTCGGCCTCGAGACGAGCAACTTCGCCCCGCACGGCCTCTGGTCCCGCGGCTACAAGGAGATGATGGACCAGATGAAGTCGCTCGGCTTCAACACGATCCGCCTGCCCTACAGCGACCAGCTCTTCGACGCGGGCAGCACGCCCAACAGCATCGACTTCTCGAAGAACGCCGACCTGCAGGGGCAAAGCGGCCTGCAGATCATGGACAAAATCGTGGCCTATGCCGGGCAGATCGGGCTCAAGGTCTTCCTCGACCACCACCGCTCGGAGGCCGGCAACAGCGCCAATGCCTCCGGCCTCTGGTACACGGCCGCGTATCCCGAGAGCAAGTGGATCAGCAATCTGTCGATGCTCGCCACCCGCTATGCGGGCAACTCGACAGTCGTCGGCATCGATATCCACAACGAGCCGCACGGGCCGGCCACGTGGGGCGACGGCGGCGCGAACGACTGGCGACTGGCCGCGGAGCGGGGCGGCAACGCCGTGCTCGCCGCCAACCCCAACCTGCTCGTGATCGTCGAGGGCATCGAGACCGCCTCCTCGGGCAGCTACTGGTGGGGCGGCAATCTCTCGAATGCCGGCGCGGCACCCGTCCGGCTGAACACGCCCGGGCGGCTCGTCTACTCGGCCCACGACTACCCGGCCAGCGTCTACCAGCAGAAATACTTCAGCGACCCCAACTACCCCAACAACCTGCCGGAAGTGTGGGACAAGAACTGGGGCTATCTCTTCCGCACCGGCACCGCGCCGGTTCTGCTGGGTGAGTTCGGGAGCACCCTCGCCACCGCCAGTGACAAGGCCTGGTACTCCAAGATGGTCAACTACCTGAAGGGGGATCTCGACGGCAACGGATCGGTCGATCTGGCCGCAGGCCAGCAGGGGATCAGCTGGACCTACTGGTCGTGGAATCCCAATTCCGGCGACACCGGCGGCATCCTGGCCGACGACTGGAAGACGGTGAACACGGCCAAGGTCGATCCACTCAAGGCGGTGCAGTTCCAGTTCCCGGCGGTATCGGGAACGGGAACGGGCAGCGCGATCACGACCACACCGCTCACGTTCACCGTCTCGCTCTCGGCGGCGAGCACGCAGTCGGTGACCGTGCAATATGCCTCGGCCAATGGCACCGCGCTGGCCGGCATCGACTACACCGCCGCCTCCGGCACGCTCACCTTCGCGCCGGGCGAGACACAGAAACTGGTGACGATGCTGGTGAACCGCGACACGACGGCGGAGTCGAACGAGACGTTTTCGTTGGCTTTGAGCAGTCCGACGAATGCCACGCTCACAAAATCGGCGGCAACGGGCACGATCCTCGACGACGACACGGTGTCTCCAACCCCCACGCCGACGCCGACTCCAACGCCGACTCCCACGCCAACGCCAACTCCGACCCCCACCCCCACCCCCACGCCCGCGCCAACGGGCAAAGTGGTGGCCACCTACACCCAGACCACCGGCTGGGGAACCGGCTTCAACGGCGACATGAAGATCAAGAACACGGGCACGACGGCGATCACTGGCTGGACGATGGAGTTCGACATGCAGGCCAACATCGTCAACATCTGGAACGCCGTGATCGTCAGCCACGTCGGCACCCGCTACGTGATCAAGAATGCCGACTGGAACGGCACAATCGCCGCCGGCGGGGAGATCTCGTTCGGCTTCCAGGCCGATGGACTCGCCGGCGAACTGCCGTCGAACAGGAAGGTCAACGGCGTCGCCGTGTAGTTGGCTGTGGACTGCCAAGGGTCGTGCACCTTTCCTGCGCAGCGGGCTGCCCGAAAACCGAGCGGCCCGCGGTGGGCAACGGCCCCCAACCAGCGGCATGAAAAAATTTCTCCGGGCTTTCATCGCCGATCGGCAGATGCATTGAACGGCTGAAAAACAGGCTTCTGAAGGCTTCGTGCCGCGGCAGGGCAGGGGGGCTGAAGAACTGCCCACGTCGTTTTGGCGCGCCAGTTGCACTGCTAGCAGCAGTGAAACACACGGTGCTCAGGGTGTGGCCTGGCGCCCGACGAGATCAGCGGTGCGGAGCCGCGCCACGTCGGATTTCTCTTCCTTCTGGAGTCGCAAGATGCGGTCATTTGTCACCTCCCTATCCAGGGAGATCGTGGATGGTTGTCGCTGGCTGTCGGGCGGGTGTGGTCTTGGTTTCGCCAAGACACCGGCCGGACCGCGATCGGCAGGGCGGAATTTCATCACAGCGATGGCGGGGCTCGCCATCGTTTTCTCGCTGGTGGCGCTCACGTCGCCAGCCGCGCTCTCTGCCGAAGAGGCGGCTGTCGCCGAACCGGCTGTAGCTGCGGCCGCCGACGCCGGAGTGACGGCTACCGGTTACAAGCCGAATCTCTTGTCGATGGAGCAGATGGTGGAAAAGCTCTGGACCGGGGCCGACACCGTCTGGGTGCTGCTCTGCAGCATGCTCGTGTTCTTCATGAACCTCGGCTTCGGCTGCGTGGAGACGGGGTTTGCCCGGTCGAAGAACTGCGTCAACATCCTCTCGAAGAACTTCATCGTCTTCGCGGCGACCTCGGTCGCCTTCTGGCTGATCGGCTGGGACCTGATGTTCGGCTCCGGTGACGGCGGCTGGATCGGGCAGTCGGGCACCTGGATGGTGGGTGGCTTCGACCCGAAATATGACAACAGCCCATTGATGGGAGATAGGTACAAGGGGGTGTACGGCTCGATCAACTGGACGCACGTGCCGCTCTACGCGAAGTTTTTCTTCCAGCTCGTCTTCGCGGGAACCGCCGCGACGATCGTGTCGGGAGCGGTTGCCGAGCGGATCAAGTACCACTCCTTCATCATCTTCTCCTTCATCATGGCGATCGCGATCTATCCGGTCGTCGGCCACTGGATCTGGGGCTTCGGCTACCTCGCCAAGGAGTGGAACTTCTGGGACTTCGCCGGTTGCTCGGTGGTGCACTCGGTCGGCGGCTGGTCGGCCCTCACCGGTGCGATCATCCTCGGACCCCGCATCGGCAAGTACGGCGCCGACGGCAAGATCAACGCCATCCCTGGCCACAACATGACGGCCGCCTTCATCGGCTGCCTCGTACTCTGGTTCGGCTGGTTCGGTTTCAATCCCGGCAGCACGATGGGTGTGGCCGGTGACGGTGGTGCCCTGGCCGCGCAGGTGGCCGTGAACACCAATTCCGCCGCTGCGGCCGCCACCCTCACAGCCACCCTCACCGCCTGGCTGCTGCTTGGAAAGCCCGACATTGGTATGACGCTCAACGGCTGCCTGGCGGGCCTTGTGGCGATCACGGCCAGTGCGGCCTACACCAACGTGCCCTGCTCGCTGCTGATCGGGGCCATCGCTGGCGTGATGGTGATCTTCGCCGTGCTGTTCTTCGACAAGATCCATGTCGACGATCCGGTCGGTGCCACGAGCGTGCATCTCGTCTGCGGTGTCTTCGGCACGCTCTGCGTCGGCCTCTTCTCCATCAATGACCTGTCTGCCACAGAACTCAGCACGCCGTTCGGTACGGCCGCAGTAGGCGGTCCTTACCAGGGCCTCTTCTTTGGCGGCGGCACGAAGCAGTTGATCGCCCAGTTGGTGGGCGTGCTGCTGGTCGGTGCCTACGTGGTCCCGGTGTCGGCCCTGTTCTGGCTGCTCATCAAGGCCACCGTCGGCCTCCGCGTCTCCTCGCAAGAGGAGATCGAGGGCCTCGACATCCACGAGCACGGCAACGAGGCCTACCACGGCTTCGTGATGGTGCGGAACGAATAGCCACGATCCAGAAGGATGCCCCAACGGCTTGGGTGGGCACTCCGCCTAGCTCACCCAGGCCGGGGCATTCTGGCACAACGCCCGCCGGGCCATCCGTGGCCCCGGCGGGCTTCGGCCGTCGAGGCGCAGCC
>JBIIOL010000346.1:0-4413 GCA_044336965.1 Pirellulales bacterium
GAAGGCGGGAAGCCCGTCACCTGGAAGGTCCGCTGCACCATGGCGTCGAGCGGATTGCTGACGACGATGACGACCGCCTGCGGGCTCGACTCGCGGATCTGAGCAGCAACATCGCCCACGATCTTTGCGTTGGTCGAGAGGAGATCGTCACGGCTCATGCCCGGCTTGCGGGCGATGCCGGCGGTGACCACGACAACGTCGCTTCCGGCGGTGTCGGCCCAGTTCGTGGTGCCCGTCAGCCGGGAATCGAACCCCATGATCGGCGACGCCTGAAAGAGGTCGAGCGCCTTGCCAGCGGGCATGCCTTCCGTGGCCGGGATGTCGAGCAGCACGATGTCGCCAAGCTCGGCACTCGCACACCAATGGGCCGTGGTCGCGCCGACGTTACCGGCGCCGATGATGGAGATCTTTGCTCGTCGCATGATGGAGTGTTTCCTCGAACGGGGATGCTTGGGACAGGATTCTTGAGACGAAGGCGTCGGGAGAGCAGTTGTTGTCGCGGCCGTCTCCCGTGGCGACAAGTCCCGGTCGAAAACCGCGGGAAAGCCCCATGACAAGCGGGAAAATCATGGCAGTTCGATGCGGTCGGGCAGTTCCCTGCGGGCCTGACGGTCGCGGCGGCGGGAGTCGCGGGCGAAGGACCAGGCGGCCAGCGCCAGCGCCAGACCGATCACCGAGGCGATCGACAGGAACACCCAGCCGAGGGTGTCAACCTCCCTGGTCGGGTTCGGCGCGGGCAGCCACTCGGCCTCCCGCCCGACCAGCAGCGCGGTCTCCTGCCGCTGTCCCTTCTGTTCCTCGACCCCCTGCGACGACGAGATCTTCACGTCGGGGAGCGGGTAGCCGTACCGCTTCATCGCGAAACCCGACACCCGGACGCGTTCGCCGATCTGTTGGCCCGTGGGCATTCCCTTCGGGAGCGTGCGCACGCAGCACACGACCGGGTAGTCCTCCTGCAGTTTCCCGTGGACCTCGATCAGCGGCGTGGGCACGAAGACGAACAGTTCCCAGTAGTGGTCGGTGCCAAGCTGCCGTTGTCGCAGCGGGTCGTCGACTTCGATGCGAGTGGCACGGCGGGCCACACCTTCGACCGTGAACGGATCGCCCCTATGCTTCGCAAACCAGTCCGCCCCCGGGTTGATGAGCGGCACGATGTCACCAGGCGGCCCGGCAGCCGCCGTGATGCCTGCCGCCGTCGCCCGGCCCATGGCTGCGAGCAACGCATAGAACGCCTCGGTGTCGCCGGCGACGAGTTTCTGTCCGTCGACGACGGAATCGAAGAGGCCGTAGTCCATGCCAAGCGTCCCCAGCGGCGTCGGTGGAAACCAGCCCACGCTCGCGGCCGCGAGCAGGAGGGCCGGGGGAGCCGCCGTGGGACCGTCGGCGGCGGCTCCCGACGTGGGCCCGGGCCCCGCCGACAGCGGCAGACCAACTGCGGCCGCAGGCTCGTCGATCCTGACGGCCCGTGGCCATGCCTTTGGCACGTGGTCGGCAAGGACGTCGACGGCGGTACCATCACCGGTCACGATTCGGACGATCTCCAACTGCCGCCGCCCAGCCACCTCCGACTCCTCCTCAGTCAACGGCACCGTCGCGACGAACGTCACCCTTCCATCGATCTTCACGAGCCGGTCCTGCACCCGCTCGGTAGCGGTGAGTGCATTGAGGTCGAGGGCCTCGGCACCCCACTCGACGGCAAGATTGGACGGCACCCGTGTCAACCGGGCCAGGACCTTGACCGCGATCTCCTGCTTTGCCGGGCTCCAGCCTGATGGGTCCTCAAGCACCGCGCGGGAGGCACGGTCGATCTTCCAGGTGACGAGATAGTCGCCGAAAGACGTGGCGGCCGTCGTCGTTGGCGACTCGGCGTCGGCGGCGACCGGCTGCAGCACCGGGGATGCCATGACCGCGAGCAGGGCCACGAGCCAGATCGCAGCCCGCAGCCCAGCCGAGGCTGCCTGGAATGGTTGCCAGATCGGGCTCGTGGAATGAGGGTTCGTTCCGCTGGCGGGGATCATCATGACGGGGGTTCTTTCGTAGGGCTCCGGTCTGACAGACGTTCCGCGTCTGCCAGCCGCCGCAGGGCTTCATCCGGTGAGAAGAGTTCCAAGCCCGACAGGCTAGCGGACAGATCAGTCGGAGGGAGTGGCTGTTGCCGGCCGGGACCGCTCCCCGCGGCACGGATACCCAGTATCGTCAGCAGCACGACCGCCGCCATGGTAACCAATGCGATGGTGCCAAGCGGGTTGCCCGCCGGAGAGTCTGGCGGCCGCGGCTTCCAGATCGGCTCGAGGGCTAGCACGAGAGGCGCGATCCGCACGGTATCGGTGGCGGCATACGCCCAGCGTTTGAAGAAGTAGCCCACCACATCCACCGGTTCGCTGATCTTCATTCCGTGGGGCATGTCATCCGGAAGCCGCAGGAAGTAGACGACGATCGGCGAAACGGGTCCACCTTCCGGCTCCAGCCATCCCTGCCAGTAGTCCTTGATGTCGTATGGGTTGGCCGGCGCTGCGAGCTTCTCGAGCCGATGCAGCGTGCCGCGGAACCGCACCAGCCGTCCGCGATAGCTTCGTGGCTGGCCAAACAGTTCGGTGAAGCTGACCCGCCGCGCGGACGCTTTGGCGAGGGATCGCGTGTCGGTCGAGCGAAGCGTCATCCAGATCTGGAACCACGCCTCTTCCTCGGCCCCGCGAAAGACGGTGTCGTCACGGATGCGGGCGAGCGCATCCACTGGGGCGCCATATTCATCGGCGTCGCCCGGCGGCAGTTCGGGCTCGGCCTCGATGATGACCGCGTCGGCCAGATTGGGATCGGCCGGAACATCCGCCACCTTCGTGTCGACCTGGGGCCTGACAGGCTCCGGGACGGACGCAAACCAAGTCCGCTCCACCCAGCCCAGGAACAGCATGGCGATGAGGGCCGGCGGCATGAAACGCCAGAAGATCCGCCGCTGTTCGGGCCGCGCGAGATAGTTGCGGGCAGGCGTGAGGCCGCTCGGTGATTCCTGCTCCGGATCGGGCACCGGCAGTGCTGCCGGTTCTGGCCACGGCTCCGCTGCTGGAGGGTGCTCGCTCACGGCTGTGGAGTGATGATGGGCTCGGAGGAAGAACGGTCATGCATGCCGGTGATGGAGGAACCACCGATAGTCTGCTCGACGGCCGTCAGGCCGGCCCGCTTCTGCCGCTGCATTTCCCGCCAGACATAGATGCCGAACGAACTGATCAGCGTGCACGGCATCGCCAGCATGATGAGGATGCTGTAAAAGTAGCCCCGCGCCACATTGAGCCCATCCGGATCGGACGTGTTGACCGCGTCCTTGCAGTTGGGGCAGCCAAACGCATCGCAGGCCAGCAGCACGCAGGCGACTGCCACGGCGACCGTCAGCAACGGCCTCATGACTGAAGGGAACACGACACGGGGGTGCGAGACGAGCGGGAGTGACTGGCGGGCCATGGGGCTATCCTCCCGGGCGATCCCGTGCGGGGGATGGGACTCAGGCGGGAGCGGTTGCTCCTGCCTCCTGCATGATAGGCTCCGGCGGGCTGCCGGGGTAGAAATGGTAAAGCATCAGGTAGATCACCACCCCGGTGACCGAGACATACAGCCAGATCGGCATCGTGATCTTCCCGAGCCGCCGATGCGCGGCCCAGCGGCCCCGGGCTGCAAGCACGAACATGGCGATGGCCAGCACCGGCACGGTCACTGCCAGCAGAATGTGCGAGAGCAGGATCGCGAAGTAGACCAGGCGGACCGTCCCCTGCCCCGTGAACGGCACATGTCCAACGATGGCATGGTAGGTCAGATAGCAGACCAGGAAGAGCGTCGACACCGCGAACGCGGCGATCATCGCGGCCCGGTGGGCACGCCACTGGCCACGGCGGATGAAGATCCAGCCGGCCGCCAGCAGCAGCGTGGCGAGCGAGTTGAGAGCCGCGTTGACGGTGGGAAGCCAGTGGGCGGCGGTGGCGAGATTCATCCGGCAGGCGTTCCCTGGGGTGAGGCGGCTTCCGGCAGGCTGCCTGCCGGCTCGGCGAGCACGTCACGGATCAGCTTCTCCAACAGCTTCACGCGGTCGGGTTGGAGCAGATGATAGCTGCCCCGTAGCCGCCCCTCCCGGTCGAAGACGACGCCTCGCTCCGAGTGCACGCCCACCTCAGCAGGCAGCAGGAAGGTGCCGTTGGCGATCTTCTTGATCGTCTCCATGTCGCCGGTGAGGAATTTCCAACGGGCGGGGTCGGCCGCGAACCGGTCGGCATACCGACGCAGCGACTCCGGGGTGTCGTTGTCTGGGTCGCACGTCACGCTCACGACCATGAAGTCCGGATCTGGGATGTCTCGCAGGATGTCGGCCAGCGCCTGGTTCTCGCGGAAGCAGGGACCTGGGCAATTGGCGAAAAACACGCTCGCCAG
>JBIIOL010000025.1:0-14686 GCA_044336965.1 Pirellulales bacterium
TGTCGTAGATCGTGCGGCCATGGGACTGGAGCCGTGAGATGCGTTCGGTGGCATAGAGGCCGGCGAGCACGAACTCGATGCAGCTGGCCCGCACGGCCGGGTCAGCCGAGGCGTTCACCTCGAAGGCCTTCTCCCAGACGGCCGGCACCTCGCCGATGATCTTTTCGTACGCCGCCGACGGCACCATGTCGCCGACCTCGATCTTCACACCCTGGCCAAATACCTTCGCGATGTCGTCGAGGCCGTGCTTCTCCACATATTCCTCGAATACGGTCGCGATCGCCTCGGCGACCACGCTGTCGAGCACCTGTCGCTCGGTCATCTGGTGGCTTCCCATCAGGTCGAGTTCCAGCTTGCCGAGACTCGACGCATAGAGGTGGCCCAGGTCGCTGATCCTCGGCACGGCCGGCCGCTCGCCGAGCCGCACGGCCCGCTGCCGGGCGCTGGCAACGACCGTCTCGTAGTTGGCGATCGAGAAGCGGGCGCTCACGCCCGACTGCTGATCGATGAACTTGCTTTTTCGCGCGGCGATCGTGGTCTGCTCGAGAATCTCCTTCATGAAGTAGGGCACGGCGACGGGCCACTCGCCCCCCAGATCGACCCCGGCCTCCTGTTCCGCCACGCGGATGCCGAGATCGCGGTCCCGCGGGTAGTGCGTGTGGATCACCGTGCCGATGCGGTCCTTGAGCTGCGGGATCACTTTTCCAGAACGGTTGTAGGTGGACGGATTCGCCGAGAAGAGCAGCATCACGTCGATGTCGAACTTCACGGGATACCCGCGGATCTGCACGTCGCGTTCCTCGAGGATGTTGAACATCCCCACCTGCACCAGTTCATCGAGCTCGGGCAGTTCGTTCATGGCGAAGATGCCGCGGTGCATGCGCGGGATCAGTCCGAGATGCAGCGCCTCCTCGCTCGCCATGCTCGTGCCGCCGGCCAGCTTGGCGGGATCGATCTCGCCGATGATGTCGGCGAACTTCGTTCCCGGTGCCAGCCGCTCGGCGTAGCGATCGGCGCGATGCCACCAGGCGATCGGCACATCCCTCGGCTCCCGTCCGGCCACCAGCCGGCGGCCGGCGGACGTGATCGGGGCATACGGGTCGTCGTGGAGCGGGATCGACGGATCGTCGAGGTAGGGGAGATGCTCGTCGAGAAACCGTACCAGCAGCCGCATCAGTCGGCTCTTCGCCTGTCCCTTTTCGCCAAGGAAGAGCATGTCGTGGCCGGCGAGCACGGCGATGTTGATCTCGGGGATCACGGTGTCGTCGTAGCCGACGATGCCAGGGAAGAGCTCCTCACCGTCGCGAAGGCACCGCGTGAAGTTCGCTCGCAGTTCGTCCTTGACGGTGCGGCTCTGCCAGCCACTGGCGCGGAGGTCTGCAAGCGTGCGGGGAAGGTGGGCATGGGGATGCTGCTGCGTCATCGGGCAAATTTTCCTTCTGAGGTTCGCCCTGATTGTAGGCGAGTCGACGCCCATGACGTGAGAAGACTGCCAAAGTTCGTCATCTCAGGGCCGCGGCACGGCCCGAGGGCAGATCCCGTCGCTGGCGCTCAGGGCTTGTATGAACGCATAAAAGCCCTCGGCGCGAGCCGGGGGATACCCCGCTTCTCGTGCAGCAGTCCTAGGACGCCGCGGGCTGCTGCACCGGCAGGCGGATTGTGATCGCCGTGCCCTTGCCAGGAGCGCTTTCCACGCGGATTCTGCCGCGGTGGGCGTCCACGATCTCCTTGCAGGCCGACAGGCCGAGGCCCGTGCCGCCCTTGCCCGTCTCGTCGGGGCCCGACTTGGTCGAGAACCGGGGCTCGAAGATCCGTCGCATCACATCGGGCGTCATGCCGCAGCCCGTGTCGCGGACCATCAGGTCGACCAGCCCGGAGGGCTCGTCGTGCGCCAGCCGCAGGATCAGCCGGCCGCCGCCAGCCATCGCCTGGCGGGCATTCACGAGCAGGTTCAACAGCACCTGCTGGAGTTGGCCCGGGTTGCCCGACACCTTCGGCACCGGGGCGAATTCACGTTCCACCTGGACACGGTATTTCATCAGTTCCCGCTCGAGCAGCACGAGCACGTCTTCGATCAACAGGTGGAGGTTCACCGGCTCGAACCGTGTGGAGCCTGACCGCGACATGCCGAGCACGCTGGCGGTGATCTTCGCGGCCCGGGTGCCCGCCGACAGGATGCGTTCGAGGGCCTTGTCACGGGTTGGCTGGTCGCGATGACGCAGCCCCAGCTTGGCGTAGTTGAGGATCGTCGTCAGGGCGTTGTTGAACTCGTGCGTGGTGGTGCCCAGCAGCTCGCCGAGGCCGGCCAGCTTGCGGGCCTCGAGCACCTGCCGACGGAGTTCGGCGACCTCGGCGGCATGCCGCAGTCGGGCGACCTCCAACTGACGGTGCAACGCCGTGGCCTCCTCGATGCGGCTGGTGGCGGCGACGTCGGCAACGAACCGCGCAGGCGGCGGCGTCGGGCCTGCCGTCGGCCGCTCGAATGCCCCAGATGATTGGTCTGTCAGATGCACGATCCCTCCCCACAACTCCCACCGACCGCGGCCCCCGCCGACTTGCAATCCCGATAGCCGTCGCCCCAGCCGCACACCCTCCGCGACAGGAAGGGACGAGGTAATCGGGGTTTTCTGCCCCGCCCCTCATCCCAACCCCTTTGCGTGCAAGCAGTTGTGTGGCCTCGTGGCGTATCGACCTTCTGGCCTTGCCGACGGTAGAATTCAACCCGGTGCATCTTTTGAATCACTCGACCGTTCAAGTGTCGGTTAGTCCGTCAATCCTCCGCACCTTCCCTGCGCCATCCCTTCCTGCCACTTTGGAGCAGTCCATGCCCCGCGCACACAGCCCCGCCGACGCCCCTGCGATCCTGGTCGGCCGCCGTCATGGCTTTACGCTCGTCGAATTGCTGGTGGTGATCGCGATCATCGGAATGCTGTTGGGACTGCTGCTCCCGGCGGTGCAGTCGGCCCGCGAGGCGGGTCGGCGGATCAGCTGCAAGTCGAATCTCAAGCAGATCGGGATCGCCTTCCAGACCTACATGGATCGCACGAAGAGCGCGAGGTTTCCCGTGGCGGCGATCATGCCGAGCATGGAGCCGACATTTTATGTCGCCGGCAGCCGGCCGATCTTTCCCAGCATCGCCTCCGCACTTGGATCGTTCACGGAGGGAAGCAAGGAGGTCTTTCGTTGCCCCTCCGACATCACCTACTTCGCCCGTTCCCCGGGCGATTCGAGCGTGACGGCCGCGAAGACCGCTCTGGCAGGCATCCCCGATTCCGCAAAGCCAACCGAATACATGACTGCCAACCTCGCCCTCGAGGGAACCAGCTACGAATACCCCGCACGGCGTCTCACGATGTACGATGCCGCCACGAACACGACCCGCGGCCGAACCCGTGAGGAGGCCGTGCGGTATCAGGGGCAGCAGGGGGCGACGTCGAAACTCTGGTTGCTCTACGAATTCGATGCCTTCCACGCCGGTTACCTGTTCACGAGTGGAGCCTCGAACGATTTCAATACGCAGGACCTCAACACGACCACCCAAAACGTGGATCGTACGCCCCCGCCCGAAGGCTCCCGCAACTTCCTTTTCTTCGACGGTCACGTCGACAACCTGTGATATCCCCCCGGCAGCCATTGCCGTTCCTGCCTGAGAGGTTTTCATGAGCACCGCATCGATGCCTTCCGGTGATTTTACAGAACTCGATGACAACTCCTCCGCGACGCGGAAGGCCGTCCGCTGGCTGTTGATCCTGCTGGCCATTGCCTGCCTGGCGTTCCTCGTCGCCTGGCTGCTCGGCTATGTCCGTCTCGCGACGGATCCGCGCATCGTGGAGATCCAGAAAATGCAGGCGGAAGCCCAGCAGCGGTTCACGGCCAACGGCGGCCCGCAAACGCTCGAAGAGGCCAAAGAGGCAGTGGCCGCCATGTCGCAGATTCGAGAGAAGATCGAAGCGCTTCCCGAAAACATGCGGCGCGAGGCTGGCAGGCGGGGCGGCAACGTCTTCCGGAATACGATGCAGACCCGCATCAACGCCTACTTCTCACTGCCGCCCGAACAACGCCAGGCCGAACTTGACCGGCAGATCAAGCAGGAGGAAATGTTTCGGAAGGCGTGGGAGGCATCAGGGCCCGCTGGTGGCCGGCAGGGCGGACCTCCGGGCGGCGTCGCAGCCAGCGGTGGGCCCGGTGGCGGTGGTAGTGGCGGACCGGGCGGTGGCGGACAGGGTAGTGGCGGACCGGGCGGTGGCGGTCGTGGCGGTCCTCCCCGCGGTGGCTCCGAAGAAGATCGCAACCGCTGGCGGAAGAACATCATTGACAACACATCCCCCGAACAGCGAGCGCGGTACGTCGAATACCGACGGGCCATGGAGGCCCGCCGCGACCAACTCGGGATGCCGCAGCAGGGCCACGGCCGCTGACGTTTCGCGTGGCAATGAGGCTGCGACTCCGCCATGGACGACACCCTGGGCCTGCTCGAGGAAGCGTTGCAACTGGCCGGCGACGTCGGCTACACCGTCCGCCAGGAACCGCTCGGCGATCTGCCTGGCGGCCCCTGTGTCGTCGGCGGGAGGCGAACCCTTCTGTTGAATCTCCAGAGCCCGGCGGCCGACCGGCTCGAGGTGCTGCTCCGGACTCTGGCCGGTGACCCGGCCGTCATGGAGCAACCCGTCAGCCGCCTGCTCGCTCGGCGGCTGCGGGCAGTCGCCGGTGCGTAGCGTCGACCGTCCTTGGAATGCCGATTCCAGACCGTCGAAATCCCGTGGTTCCAAGGGAAAATGCGGTTCGTAGCATTTTGCGGCCGCGCGGATTACCCTTGCCCCGCCGGCAAAATTGAACGATGGCGGGGTTTGGGCAAACCTCGCGAGGCCAGGGCCAAGCGGGCCGAATGCCGTTCGCCAACCGCCTCCCGCCCACCAGGGCCCCACAAGGATTGACTCGTGTTCACGCATGACCCGGACGCTGTGAAGATTGTTGCCGTGCTGTTGATTCTGCTGCTGCCAGGGGCAGCCAGAACAGAAGATGAACCAACCCCAGCACCCGCGTCGGCCTCGGCGGAATCGGGGAAGTCGAGCGAACGGCTTGCTGAGTCGGTGAAGGATGCCGTGAAAGGGGCCGTGAAGGACGCGCTGGACGGAACCTTGAAGGACAAGGCGACGGAGGCGGTGAAGAACGCGCTCATGACGCCTGCTGACGACGGATCCAAGGAGACGAAAATCGTGATGCGAATCTCCAAGGAGTTCATTCGTCAGCACGCACCGCCCGCCGTCGAGCACGTTGCCCCGGTCAATAAATGCCTGTTCGGGTCGCGGGTCACCGGTACGGCGTACACGAAAGGTCGGCCTGCCCTGACGATGGACACGGATCACAGCAAGCCCGTGTTCACGCTGCATTTCAGGGGCACGACCACCACGAAGACGGTGGCGTCGAAGCATCCCGTCAAGGCCTACTCGACCGGCGTCGCCCTATTCGACGTGCACCGGCAGATTCGCTTCGACGGCATGCAGTTTAGCGAGGGCCCCGAGTCGATCGAGGCCACGTATTCCTCCACGCTCGACGGCCTGGCGACGCCGCCCGGGCTCCGTGGCTGCATCGTGCGAAAATTCGCCATGCCGCAGATCGAAGCGATGAAGCCGAGGGCCGACGCCATCGCGCTTGCCGACACCAAGGCCAGCGTGCTCGAAGCGTTCGGCAAACACTCCGACGAGTTGGTGAGCGACCTCAATGCCCGATTGCCGTGGAAGCAGACCCTCGCCCTGCTCATGCCCGACGACACGCAGTGGAGCGGCCATTTTGCCAGCACGAAGGACTGGATCCTCGCCAGTCCTGGGCCGAAAGATGCGGGCATTCCGGAGCTACCGGCCGAGGAGGCAAAGGCGCAGGCGCCGATCGAACTCTGGGTCCACGGCAAGCCCGGCGACGGTACCGCGGCCAAGGTGATCGCGCTCTGGAGCGCCGTGCATGTCGGACTGAACAACTTCCGCCCGAATGCGTTGCAGGGTGCTGTGAAGCTCGAGGACATCAAGCCGGCGATCGTCGGCGATTGGTGGGTGATTCGAGTGGGCGCCGATCTGATCGAAGGCCTGATGCATCAGCTCGAGGACGACGACAAGTAACGGTCGTGCCCGGGGCTGGCCACCGGCACTCACCGGTACAGCCCGTGGGCGGCGATGTATCGCTCGACCGCGCGGGGCGTTCGGTAGCGGATGCTTCGTCCAGCCGCCACGGACGCCCGCAGGTCGCTCGCCCGGATGCCGATCGCCGGCAGCTTCACCCGCTCGGCGATCACGCGAGCGAGCCTGTCGGGCCCGAGCAGCGGCTCGATCGCTGCACGTGACACCGTGCCACCGATGTCGTCGAGCGACTCCCGTTCCACCGCGATGATGCCTGCCAGTTCCACGATGCGTGTGGGCTCCCGCCAGGAGGGCAGGCCGAGGAAGGCATCCGGACCGAGGATGAGCAGCAGTTCGTCGCCGGGATGCGCCGCCTTCAGCCGCTCGAGCGTGTCGACGGTGTAGCTCACGCCCCCGCGGTCCAGTTCGTCGCCTGAAACCGCAAACGCATCGTGCCCGCCCGTCGCCAGCGCGAGCATCTCCATCCGGTGCTGCCCCGAGGCGAGCTGCCGGTGCTGTTTGTGCGGTTGGATCGCCGCCGGCACGAACAGCACCCGGTCGAGGCCGGCCTGTTCGCGGCAGCACTCCGCGGCCAGCAGGTGGCCGATGTGCACAGGATCGAAACTGCCACCGAACACGCCGATTCGCACGGTTGTTACCTCTCGAGCCTGCGGGCTTCCTCAGCATGCCGTCACCACGGTCTAATCCACGGCATGTCGCACCAGCATACGAGCCAACGCAGCCTCTTCGAAAGCGGTCCCCAGTGGGCAGAGGACGACGTTCGCCAGGGCATTATCGCCACGGTGGTGCTGCCCGACGGGGTCGAGAAGCCGCTCGACTACCTGGTGCCCGAGGCGCTGGCCGGGTCGGTCGAACCCGGTCGGCGGGTGCTCGTGCCGCTCGGTCGCGGCAATCGGGAACGGCTCGCTTATTGCGTCGAGGTCCGCAGCGGCGAACTCCCGCAGACGCCGCTGAAGAGCGTGGCGGGCGTGGAGGATGACGCCCCGCTCCTCTCGCGGCGGATGCTCGACCTCACCACCTGGATGGCCGACCGCTGGATGGCCCGCCGGGGCGAGGTGCTGGAGGCCGTCCTGCCGGCAGGTGTGCGGCTTCGCAGGAAGAGCCGTGCTGTGCCCCTCTTCGTCGCTGCCGGCACGGAGCCGGCCCGGAAGCCGACGCCGGCGCAGGCCCGTGTGCTCGCGGCGGCCACGACGCCAGCCACTGCCGACGCCCTTGCAGAGGCCACGGGCGCGAGCCGTGCCGTCGTCATGAGACTCTTCAAGATGGGGCTGCTCCGCGAGGAGGGCAAGGTCGACCGCCCGCACAGCCTGCGGTCGGCAGACACCGACAGCAGGCCCGCCATCAGCCATGACCGCCCCGAGTCGCTTGCGCCGGCGCAGGCAGCCGCGCTCGAGGCGATCCTCGATCCGCTCCGTGGCGGACGCCACGAGACGGTCGTGTTGTTCGGCGTGACGGGCAGCGGCAAAACCGAGGTCTATCTGCAGGCGGTCGAGGAGACGCTCTCCTACGGCAAGCAGGCGATCGTGCTCGTGCCCGAGATCAGTCTCACACCGCAGACGTGCGACCGGTTCCGTGCCCGTTTTGGGAGCGTGGCCGTGCTCCACAGCCACCTAACACCGGCCGAGCGTCACGCGCAATGGCGGGAGATCGCCGCCGGGCAGGTGGGCGTTGTCGTGGGGGCCCGCAGTGCCATCTTCGCCCCCACGCCACGGCTCGGACTGATCGTGATCGACGAGGAGCACGAGGCCACGTTCAAGCAGGCGACTGCGCCGCGTTATCACGCCCGCGACGTGGCGGAGTGGATCGCGCGGGCGGAGGGAGTGCCGCTCGTGCTCGGATCGGCGACCCCGGCGCTCGAAACATTCCAACGCTGCCTCAACGGCGAGTGGCGGATGTGCCGGTTGCCGGGCCGCGTGGGCGGATCGCAACTTCCGCCCGTACTGTCGGTCGATCTCCGTGATCCCCAGAGCCGCTCCCGCGGTGCCGTCACGCCGCGGCTGGCCGCAGGCATCCGCTGGGCGCTCGACGCGGGCGGACAGGTGATGCTCTTGCTCAATCGCCGCGGCTTCGCCACGGCGGTGCAGTGCCGGGCCTGCGGCCACACGATGCGGTGCCCGCAGTGCGACATCGCGCTCACGCTGCACCAGCCCGGCAGCCGCGGCATCTGCCATGGCTGCGGCCTCGTCACCAGGCTGCCGTCATCGTGCCCCACCTGTGCGGCCCCGAACCTCGTGCCACGGGGCACCGGCACGCAACGGCTCGAGGACCAGATCCGCGCTGCGTTCCCGGGCACCCGCGTGGCCCGCATGGACACCGACACGATGCAGTCACGAGGCAGCCACGAACGCACCCTCGACGCCTTCCGCAACCGCGAGATCGACATCCTTGTCGGCACCCAGATGATCGCGAAGGGGCTCGACTTCCCGGCGGTGATGCTCGTGGGCGTGGTCAACGCCGACGCCAGCCTGCACCTCGCCGACTTTCGCGCCTCCGAGCGGACCTGCCAGCTCGTCACGCAGGTCGGAGGCCGCAGCGGCCGCGGCCCGCTCGGCGGGCGTGTGGTGGTGCAGACGAGCACGCCTGAGCATCCGGCGATTCGCGCCGCGGCCGCGCACGACTACGAGGCCTTCGTGCGGACTGAGTTGCCGATCCGAGAGGCATTGCTTTATCCGCCCTTCGGCAGCGTCGTGCGGTTCGTGGTCCGCAGCATCGACGAACAGGCTGCGGCCAACTGGGCGGGCCACATCGTGGATCGGCTGCGGAAGGAAGTGGCCGCCATGCCGCAGGACAGCGAAAAGATCCGTGTGCTCGGCCCCGCCCCCGCGCCGATCGCCCGTCTCCGCGACCGCTTTCGCTGGCACGCGCAGGTGCACGGGCCCGACGGGGCGCAACTCCGCGATCTCGTCCGCCGCGCCACGGCCTCGCTCCAGACCCCCGACAACGTCGCCTGGATCATCGACGTCGACCCGGTCGAGATGCTGTAAGACGTCTTCAGGATGATCTGCCCGTATTCTCGCGGGCCGGGGCTGCCCATGCCCCGTCGCCGGACGTTCGCTTCGTCGACCAATCCGCCGAGACGGATCGGTGCCCGCTGCCCTTCGCTCACTCGATGCTGACTGCGCTTCGGCATCCTGCCTGCGCTGGTCAGCAACGCCGGCTCTCGGGACACGGGCAACCCCTTACGTCTTGCGAAGCAGTCTTGGGGGGAGCCGGGGATCGGCGGAAGCTCGAGGAGCCTTTGGATTTTTCGCCCCCGCTCGGGAATGCGCTGCCACAACGCGTGATGGCGAAAAAGCCACCGCGACGAGACTTCTGCCGTCCCGGGCGGCGCGTCGCCACCGATGCATCCAGCAGCCCGAATTTTCCCGGCTTTCGCCCGGGAAACCGGCCGGGGTACGATGTCAGGTTGCCATGGCCTATCAGACATTCAAAGACATCCTGGGCGAGACCAGCCTGGAGCGGAAATGCCGCTTCCTGTTCGGGCTTTGCCTGCTCGTCCTGATCACCGGCAGCTTCTGGTGGTATGGCAGCAGCACCGAGTCGCTCGTCTACGCAACGACGCGGAGCACGGGCCGGCATCTCGTCGATGCCATCATGCTGCAATACCACTGGAAGACACTTGAGCCGGAGCAGCAATACGCGAGCGCCATTGATTTCCTGAGCCGCACACTGCAGAGCGAGCAATACCAGAGCTGGCTGCTCAAGCCCGACGCCGCCCCCGAGGAACGGGGCAAATACTCCCGCCTCGACGCCGCCGTGCTCACCTACTTCCGGGATCGGGCGCGCGACACCGCACCAAAGAATGGCCCGCCGTCGTCCTCCACGGAATACCGCGAGTTTCGCACGGCCGACAATGCGGAATACCACTACTACCAGCCCGTGCGTTGGCGGAGCAGTTGTGCCGGATGCCACAAGTATCGCGGCATGATCGGCGACACCGCGGCCACCCCCGAAGCCGAGCCCGCCGGCAAACCCCGGGTGCTGCTCGCCGAAAACGATCTCATGGCGGTGGTGAAGGTGGTGATGCCCGACTCGGCCACCCGCAAGGCGATCAACTGGAACCGTGCCATTCTTGCCGCCACCGCGATCATGACGGTGTTTCTCGCGATGCTCGCAGCCTACGCGATCGTCCGGTACGTGATCGTGAAGCCGCTCGAGCACCTGCGCGACGTGGCTGACGAGGTGCGGCGGGGCAACGTGCAGGCCCGGGCCGAGATCCACACGGCCGATGAGTTCGAGGAACTCGGGGTGGCCTTCAACCGCATGCTCCGCGGCCTCGTCGACTCCCAGGAGGATCTCCGCAAGGCCAACAGCAGCCTCGACGAGAAGGTCGACGAGCTGGCCCAGGCCAATCTCCATCTCTACGAGATGAACCGCCTGAAGAGTGACTTCCTCGCCACGATGAGCCATGAGCTCCGCACGCCGCTCAACAGCATCATCGGCTTCTCCGACGTGCTGGGGTCGATCGAGTCGCTCGACGACCGGCAGAAACGCTACGTGCAAAACATCCGCTCTTCGGGCCGCATGCTGCTGGAGATGATCAACGACATCCTCGACCTCGCCAAGATCGAGGCGGGCAAGATGGAAGTTCGGCCGGGCGTGTTCCGGCTCGAGTCGATCGTGTCGGCCCAGTGCGACATGGTCAGGCCGCTGGCCGAGCGAAAGCGGATCGATCTGGCGTTCGACCTCGCACCAGGGCTCGACGAAATCGAGCAGGATCCGGCGAAGGTCCAGCAGATCCTCGCGAACCTCCTCTCGAACGCGGTGAAATTCACGCCTGAGGGCGGGAGGATCGACGTGCGGGCCAGGCTCGCGGACGAGACGGTCGGCGGTGGCCCAGATCTCCTGCTCGACGTGACTGATACCGGCGTGGGCATCGCCGAGGAGGAGCAGCAGGCAATTTTCGAGAAGTTCCGTCAGGGGCGGGTCTTTCAGACGGGAGACGACGCGATGACGCGGGAATTCTCCGGCACCGGCCTCGGTCTTTCGATCGTCCGCGAACTCTGCCGGCTGCTCGGTGGCGACGTGTCGCTGGAGAGCCAACTGGGACGGGGCAGCCGATTCACCGTGCGGCTCCCCGTGAGTCTGTCGTCGAGGGGCCAGGGCGCCCAGGCGGCCACGGTACCGGGAGACCATGAGACGACGTCGCTCGCGGCAACCGGGGCCGCGCGGGATGTGGCGTGACCGCGCTGCGGCCCGGCACGCGACTGGCAAAACGCAATACACTCCGGACAACAAGGAAGGCTCATCGATGGGGAAGGCTCGTGAACCGGTCGAGGTGGTGCTGTTCACGGACGGGGCCTGCAGCGGCAATCCCGGGCCCGGCGGCTGGGCCTACATCCTCCGGCATCCCCAGAGCGGTCGCGAGACCCGCGACTCGGGCGCCGAGGCTGTGTCGACGAACAACCGCATGGAACTGACGGCCGTTGTGCAGGGCCTGCAACAACTGAAGCGGCCCACGGCGGTGGAACTGGTGACCGACAGCGTCTATGTCGGCACCGGACTGTCGGAGTGGATGCCCAAGTGGAAGCAGCAGGGCTGGAAGCGCAAGGACAAGGGGAGGCTGGTGCCGGTGAAGAACGAGGATCTGTGGCGGGAACTCGATCGGTTGGTCACATCCCACACGATCTGCTTCACCCACGTGGCTGGCCACTCAGGCCACGCCGAGAACGAAGAATGCGACCGGATGGCCGTGGAGGCCTACAAGGAACTGCAGCGCAACGGGCGAGCGTAGAACGATGCGGATAGACTGTTCGGAATGGATGCTTCGCCCGCTGCCAACGCCCCAGCCTCGCCGTCGCCGTCGCCGACCCAGGCCAGCGTCGATCGACCACGGAGCCTCTCCACGCCGCTCGAGCGGCTTCCCGGCGTAGGCACCGCCCGCGCTGAGAAACTCGTTCGGCTGGACCTGGTGACGGCCTCCGATGCCCTCATGCATTTCCCTCGCGAGTATCGCGACTTCAGCGGTGCGCATGCGGTCGCCGACTTCCACGAAGGGCAGCACGCCACCATCGCCGGCGAGGTGACGAGCGTCGCCGCGCGGACGACCGCCGGCGGCAGGCCGATCCTCACCGTGCTCCTCGCCTGCAGGGATGGCAACGTCCGCGCCGTCTGGTTCAACATGCCCTTCATGAACCGTCGCTTCGCCGCCGGCATGCGGGTGGTGATCGCGGGGGTGCCGAAAAAGAGCGGCCTGATCTGGGAGTTCAATCATCCCGAGGTCCGCTGGCTCGGCGAGGGTGAGCAGGCGCACGCCTCCGACTGGCTTGCCGTCTATCCGCTCGCCGAGGGCGTGCCGCAGGCGGTCGTCCGCGCGGCGGTGCAGGCGGCGCTCGATCACGCCGCCGACGTGCCGGCCGAGGCCTTTCCGCCCGACGTGCTCGCTGCCAGGTCGCTGCTGCCGATCGGGGATGCCTTCCGCGAGATCCACTGCCCGTCGGGCCAGGGGATGATCGACGCGGCCCGCCGCCGGTTCGTCTACCAGGAACTGTTCATGCTGCAGCTGGCGCTGCGAATGCACCGCGAGCGGCAGCAGCGCGACCATGCCGCACCGGTCATCGACGTCGATGCACGGCTCGACAGCCGTATCCGGGCGAGGTTTCCCTTTCCGTTCACTCCGGCGCAGCGGCGGGTCTGCGGGGAGATCGCCGGTGACATGCGATGTCCGCGGCCGATGAACCGGCTCCTGCAGGGTGACGTTGGCAGCGGCAAGACGGCCGTGGCGATCTACGCGATGCTCGCCGTCGCCGCCACCCCGGTGAAGACAGGCGGCGAGGCCTCGGCATCAGCAACGGAGGAGCCGGCGGCGGGCACGCAGCCAGCAGAGAAGCCGCTGCGGTATCAGGCGGCCATCATGGCGCCGACCGAGCTGCTCGCGCGTCAGCATCTGGCGACCCTCGAGCGGCTGCTCGCCGGCAGCGGGGTGGAGGTGCATCTGCTCGTGGGAGGTCAGCCGGCGCGGGAGCGGCGGCGGATCCTCGGCCGCATGCAGTCAGGCGAGGCCGGAATCGTGGTCGGCACGCAGGCCCTTGTCTGCGGCGAAGCGGCGAAATTCCGCAACCTGGGGCTCGTGGTGATCGACGAGCAGCACCGGTTCGGCGTGCTCCAGCGGGCCACGCTGCAACAAGGGGGCACCGATCCGCACGTCTTGGTGATGACCGCCACCCCGATCCCGCGAACGATCGCCCACGCCGTCTACGGCGACCTCGACGTCTCGGTGCTCGACGGGCAGCCGCCGGGCCGCCAGCCGGCGAGGACCTACCGCGTCGGGCCTGATCAGCTCGACCAGTGGTGGGAGTTCTTTGGCAAGAAACTCAAGGAGGGTCGGCAGGGCTATGTCGTCGTGCCCGCCGTCGAGGAATCGAAACGCGAACTGGCTAGCATTTCGAGCACGCTCGAACACCTCGCCAATGGTCCGCTGGAGGCGTTTCGGCTGGGGCTGGTGCACGGCCGCATGAAGCCGAAGGAAAAGTCGGCGATCATGGACAGCTTCCGGGCCGGTGGGATCGACGTGCTGGTGGCGACGAGCGTGATCGAGGTGGGAATCGACGTGCCGCAGGCAACGATCATGACGATCCTCGACGCCGACTCGTTCGGACTGGCGCAGCTCCACCAGCTCCGCGGCCGCGTCGCGCGCGGGGCCGCGCAGGGAATCTGCGGCGCCGTGACCACCTCGGTCGACGCCTCCATTCCCCGGATCGACGCGTTCGTGTCCACGACCGACGGCTTCGCTCTGGCGGAGCAGGATCTGCTGCTCCGCGGTCCGGGCGAACTGGTGGGCACCCGGCAGAGCGGTGCCCCGCCGATGTACCTGGCCGACCTCCTCCGCGACGCCTCGGTGGTGGCGGAGGCCCGCCGCGACGCCCTGGAACTCTTTGCCCGCGATCCCTCCCTGTCGGCTCCGAGTTGGAGCCGCCTGCGCGAGCTGATTCTCAAGCGGTGGGGGGAACAGCTCGGCCTCGGAAAGGTGGGATGATGCCGCCGTCGGCTCCGCATGTTACGTTCATGAGTCGTCCGTCACCCTCTTGATCCTTCACCAGCATGGAGTCCCGTCGGTGTACTACGTCGCCTATGGCTACAAATGCGGTCTCGCCCCCATCGTCACGCTGCAGATTGCCCAGCAGGTGCTGCTCAACGCTGGCTTCGAGGTCTTCGACCCGGTGCAGTCCTGCAAGGTCACGATGGCTGGCAATCACTACGGTGCCGGCGTGATGGTGACCGTGGTTGCACTGGACAGTGACGGTGGCTCCGCAACCGTGATCAACGCGTTCACGGCGAACCAGGCGGCCATGGATTCGGCCCGCACGATGGTCAACGAGGTTCTCGTAACCATCCAGAATTCTTAATCCACGCGAAACGTGGCAGCCTGCCGTGTTCGCTTGGCCGACCTCCGTCGGCTTTTATGATTCCCGCTGCATCCATGAGGGGCATGGGCAGCCCCGAAACGCGGCCGAAGCACACGCATCGCCCGCCGCTCCACTACGACGCGGTGACGGGCAGCGCGGTCCACTGCGTGCCGTCGCGGACGACGCGGTGGTAGAGCGTGTCGCGTTCCA
>JBIIOL010000347.1:0-4404 GCA_044336965.1 Pirellulales bacterium
GCGTGTTTCTCGAGTTTCTCGGCCCCTCCCACGTCGAAGGGCGGCGAGCGCTTTTTGTCGCCGGCCAGAACGACAACAAACTGCTGGTCCGCAAGGGTGGAAGACGTTTCGGCTACGTCGTCATGGGTGTCGATCCGTTTGGCGAGAGCGTCAGGCGGGAGAGCCTCATGCCGATCAACGAGATCGGATTCGCCCAGCTGCTCGACCGAACGATTCGTACTTTGCAGCAGGATGTCGCAGCCGACCCGACTGGCGACAACACGATTGTCGAGCACATCACGACCGCGACGATCAACGGTCGTCCCTGCGAGATGCTGAGGATCACGCATCCGCTGCGCCGCGACGGACTGCAGTTCTTCAGCGCCAGTATGACGATCGATTCTGAACTGCACGTGCCGGTGCGTTTTGACGTGTACGACTGGCCGGAGAGGCCGGGCGAGCAGCCGCCATTGACGGCTGAATTCACGTACACGAACGTGACGCTCAATCCGAATCTGAACGACGCGACATTCGCGCCTACGATTCTGCGGGGACCGTGATTCTTCGCGGCCCGTGATGGTGTCGCCGCAGTCCCGCGGGTTCGTGGAACCATGACTCGCGCGATTTATGGAATGACGATCCGTCCGTAAGGTTTAACGACACCCTCGATGACCGCTTCGAGCCCGTATTCCTTCTTCCATCTGGCCAGGACGAATGCACCCCCTGCCTGCACGTCGTCGAGCAGGAGCACGGCCCCATGCCGCAGGAACGGCAAGGTCACCGGAATCACTCCATGGCGGCAGCCTCGTGTGGCCTCAGGTGGGCCATCGCATACGACGAGCGAAATGTCCTGCTCGCGAAAGGTGCCTTCTGGTATTTCGTACCAGTCATAGTCCTGGTAGGCGACAAGTGGGGAGACAAGAAGCTCGACGTTCCCGAGATCGAACCGCCGGAGTGTACTTCGAATCGCAATTGCATAGTCTTCAATATGCTCGATGCTGACGACCCTTTGGCCCTTGTGTCGGGCGATCAGTGCGAGCAGGACAGTGCTGAGGCCGCAGCCACATTCGAGGATTGTTCCCTGAGTCTCCCACGCGTGCGCCGCTATGGCCGCAAGCAATTCTTCCTTGGCAGGCCAGTTCTCGTTTCCCCAGTTCATGCATAGTTCGGTCAGTATTTCAGCAGGGATATGTGGCGCTGAACGAGCGGCCTTCTGCAAAGCAGCGAAGAAGCGATCGGAAGTCTCGGCCGGTGGATACAGCTTCTGCATCATGGTTGACAACGGGGGGCAGATGCGATTCGGCTCCGCCAATCGCCGCGGGGTTTCCTCAACGAGTCGAAAACCAGTCGGCCCGCACTCGCTCGCAGCCAGCCAGGCATGATCATCAGTTTGTCAGCCCGCTGGCAGGTCATCATCGGATAGGTATCAACATGCACAAACGCTCAGTCGGAAGGATAGCCCGGTCAACGTCACCTCCGGGGCTGACCGGCCCGAATGAGGTCCTTGATGTGCTGCAAGTCGCCGTGGGGGTCTGACTTCAGGTCACTGATTTGCTGCGTGAGCGCTGAGCGTGTCGCGGGGGCGAGCATCCACCCCAGGGGAAATTCGATCCGGCTCGCCTTCAGCGCGAAGCCGTCGAGAACCTCGCCTCCCCGGCCGTGGATCAGGGCGGTCAGTGATTCGGAGTGTTTTGTCGAGAGCGCCTTGCGGACATGGTTAAGCGTCTCGAAGGGGGCGAGTACAGCTCCGACGGCGGTGCTGACGATGCCTGCCTGGCTCCGGCGGTCGGCGTGGGACTCCTGCCTGTTCAACGCGATCGGTTCGTCGGTGATCACCATCGCAATGGTGCGAATACGGGCTGCGAGCCCCAGTCGCTCGGCCGATGCGGCCAGCGCCTCGGCGATCTCCGCCGCCGTCAGCGTTCCGGAATTGTCCACGTAGCCGCCATCGACGACGTGGAGGGGCCCGTCCTCGGCCGTCTCGCCGAGGCTCGCGATCGGGCTGATCGCCGGAAACCGCGCGCTCAGCAGCACCGCCGTGCTGAGCCGCAGCGAATGGGGTGGAATCGTGACCGGCAGGGAGATCGCTGACGAGAGGCCAGGATCGAGGATGACGGGGCTGTTGACGATCCTGCGACCAGACGCCGCCTCGCTGCTGTTCATGAACAGGGTAGGCACGCGGTGCAGCGCGGTATCACGCCACAGCGCAATCAGCGGGTCCTCGAAGGCATCCGTTCCCACTGCCTGCCGCCAGCCGAGTTCGAACGTCCGCTCCAGGACCGCTGCCCGGTCCTCGGCCCATTCGCCGTGCATCAGGCAGGCGGCCGCATCCGGGATCAGCATGGTCGCCAGAACGGGCGACAGATAATCCTGCCCCAGTACCTGGCCGGCAAGGCGTTGCAATGGGCCCATGTCGTCGGCGTTTTGGGGCACGTCGATCGCATCACGCTGGGCTTCACCAACGAGTGCGGCGAACGTCGCTGCGCCGAGGCTTCCCCCGGAAACGGCACTGATGCCGAGGACATGATCGGCGAACGCGGGCTCCACATCCTGAATCGCACAGAGGAGGCCCGCGGTCCAGAACGCAGCACGGATGCCGCCACCTTCGGCCGAGACGATGAATACGGGGTAGGGTGAGCCGGCCGATTCGATGTCGCCGCGACGCGCTTCGAGCCAGGCATCGATGTGCTCCGACAGACGCCTCTGAGCCGCAGTCGGCGTGGGCTGCCCAACTGCGATCGTCCGCACCGAATGCATGTTGAACGGCCCGGACAGGAAGAGGCCCAGCACCGCGATGAAAAGGGCGATTGAGACGCCCTGGCTCAGCCATCGGCCGAGCAAAAAGAAGAGCACGTACGTCAGAGAGAGCCAGAAGTACGCGGCGAACAGAATGACCGCCGCGGGGCCGATCACCGGTGCACGCGACTCCGGGGCGGCGGCGACCCAGCAGCCCGCGACGATCCAGCCGATCGACAGCAAGAGCCCCGCCCACCTCCGCCAGTGACGCATGGTTGCGCCAAGCCCGACCTGCCACCAGAGGCCGTCGAGGATTGCGAGACCCACGAAGAGCACCACAGCGCCCGTCACGAAAGGGGAGGACGAGAGGAGGAGGCTGAGGAGAAAGAACATCAGCAAGCCGACGCTGCTGAGCATTTGACGACGATCCAATGTCCAGGGGCGGGCGAGGTGCGCGAGAACCATCGGGCACCGTGCCACGACGACGGCGGGCATGACCATTGTCTGAAAAAGAATCCCCAGCTCCTGCAGTTCCTGGCGACGCTGCGGCAGGAGGAAAGGGCTGCTGCCGACGAGGTTTACGAGCAGCAGCGGCACGAGAAATGCGGCGAGCAAGCCGAGCAATCCCGGCACCGTGAAACAGGCATGGCCGCGCAGGCCGGAGCCGGCGATCTCGCCCTCGCGTCTCGACTCGAGAATCTGCGACGCAAACAGCGTCACCAGCACCGCCCCCAGCGTGCTGGTCACGAAGAAGGCCCACACCTGCCAGGCATGGGCCGGTCCGCCCGCGGCCCAGAGAGCCTCTCGTCCCTGGGGAACGAAGGCGATCGTGACCCCGACGGTGAGCGTCGCGAGCAGCAGAAACCAGCAGCGTCCCAACGCGTCGACGACCTCGTAGGCCCACGCCGCGAGAGACGCGAGGCCCTTGGTCAGCGTCTGCCGAAGCGGCCCGATCGTGGTCCGCGACGACACGTCCATGGGCTGAGGCTTCCGCGGGGATCTTGCCGAAAAACAGCCCACGGAAGGGCCGGGGGCGGCGATCGGGTGAGCTGCGAGCAGCTCACGCCGGAAGGCCGGAGTCAAGGATACAGGAAATAGGAAAACCTTAGACCGGTCAGAACTCAATTGTCATGGGCTGGAGACCAGCAGCGGTCGGAGGCGGTCGGCTATCGCGGCCAGGCGGGTGCGGGCCTCGTCCATCCGCTGTCGCTCCTGCTCAGCGAGTTGTTCCCCCTCGCGCTTGCGGTCGAGGATGGCCTGAAGGCTGCCGTCAATGAGGGCGATCTCCTCGTCGATGCTGGTGGTGACCTTGCGTTTCAGACCGTCGAAGTCACGCCGGATCTCCTGGCGGATCATTGCCGTGCGGCCCGATTCCAACTCTCGGAGGCTTTTGCGGACGCTCTCAGCAATCTCCGCGTGGATTCGCTGGCGGAGTTGCGCCTCACGGAGGCCCATCCGCGCTACGAAGATGATGATGCCGACCAACGGGATCCAGGCCAATACACCGTTGGCGAGCAATTCGATCGTTATCTCAGCGACGATCGAGCCGATGATCCAGCTCATGTCGCCCATGATCCCACTCGCGACGCCGGTCATTTGTAGCCCGCCGGGGCCGCTGCTCGTGTCGCCGCCGGTGAGCCAGTGCTCGACCAGCTCGGCGATC
Organism: Pirellulales bacterium; assembly: GCA_044336965.1. Classification (GTDB taxonomy): domain Bacteria; phylum Planctomycetota; class Planctomycetia; order Pirellulales; family UBA1268; genus CAMCQY01. Next base: position 4,379 of record JBIIOL010000347.1, read on the forward strand.
GGTATGGCGTCTCCCTGAACGCCGAG
>JBIIOL010000348.1:0-4398 GCA_044336965.1 Pirellulales bacterium
CGTCGCACAAGGACGCCGCACGGAAACCAGGCGGCATCACCGCCGCCGAGCTTCCTGACGGCATGCCATGGGGCGTGCGGCTGTCGATTGGCAAGCGGGACCTGTTTCCGTTTCGCGTCGAATGGCTGGCGATTCCGGGACGGCGACCTGTGGCCGACCGCGAGCCCGAGCCGGTGGCCGTGCTCGAACTCTACGACGTGCGTCTCGGCGAGCCCGTCGACGCGGCCGCCTTCGTCTACAAGCCTGCCATCGAGGGGCTCCAGGACTTCACCGAGACCCGCGTGAAGCATCTGACGCCCATGCGGCCGTAGCGGGTGTTTGGCCCGGCCAGCCCGCCTCCACCAGCCTCACGGCTGCGTCGATCGCCGCCAGCATGCTCGCCGGGTCGGCTGCGCCGGTGCCGACGATGTCGAAGGCGGTACCGTGGGCCACGCTCGTTCGCACCATCGGCAGGCCCAGCGTGATGTTCACGGCCCGGTGCATGCCCAGCAGCTTGATGGGAATGTGACCCTGATCGTGATACTGCGCCACGATGCCATCGAAGTCGCCCCGACTGGCCCGCAGAAAGAGTGTGTCGGCCGGCAGTGGACCGGTCGCATCGATGCCCGCCTCGACGAGTCGCCGCACCGCGGGAGCGATCAGCCGCGTCTCCTCGTCGCCAAACAGGCCCGACTCGCCAGCGTGCGGATTGAGCGCCGCGATGGCAATCCGGGGGGGACGGCCGAGCAGCGGCCCGAGCAATCCGCGCAATCTGGTGCCGGCCTGCACGATTCCCTCGGTGGAAATCCTGGCGACCGCGTGCGCGAGCGACTCGTGAAGGGTCACGTGCACGACGCCCAGGCCGCCCGGCGTGGCGGGGGGGGCCGCCGTCGGCAGCCAGAGCATCATCGACACGTCGCTGTCGGCCAGCCCGCAGAAACGTGCGAGCATTTCGGTGTGGCCGGGCACGTCGAAGCCGGCGGCATGGAGCGCCGCCTTGTGCAGCGGACCGGTGACGATCCCCCGGGCGAGGCCGTCGCGCACGAGCCGTGCCGCGGTCTCCACGGCGGCTGCGGCGCTGGCCCCGCCGGCACCGCTGACCACGCCGGCCTGCACGACGCTCGTGCCTGCAGCCGCGCTGCCGCGACCGATGCCCGAATCGATCACCAGCAGCCTGTCAGCCACGGAGTCACGCGGATCCCCGGCATCGACCGCCTCGATGGCCAGTCGCGGCAGGCCGGATCGCTCGTCAGGCAACCGGGCCAGCATGCCGACTTCAGCCACGACACGCAGCCGCGCGCGGGAGTGCGCCGGCGTGGCCGCCCAGGATTTGATGACCACCTCGGGCCCGATGCCGGCAGGATCACCACAGGTGAGCAGGATGACGGGCTTTTCGGCAGGCGGCATCGATTCGCTCGGGGACGTTCCGATGGGTGGGCATATGGCTTGAATACCGCCGTGAGCCTACCATGAAGCCGCAGAGCAGCACCGTTTCAAATTCATCCCCGGACCGACTGGCAGGCAGGCGTCATCATGGATCACGTGTTCTCACGGGCGGCACTTTTCGCAGTGGCGCTGATGGTGGCGACGGCGGGGCTGGGCCTGTGGCTCGGTGATCTGCATGGGCAGACAGCGCCCGCGGTACTCCGCTGGGGCACGGTGCACCGGCTCTCGGGCGTGCTGTCGGCGCTCATGGTGGTGCTCGTCAACAGCATGGCCGTGACCTACTTCATCGGCACCGGCCGGTGGTGTCGGGAGGTGGTGGAGACCTATGGTCTCGATGGCAGCTTCATCGAACGGAGCCGCCGGTTGAAGCGGGCTGCCTTTCCGTTCGCGCTCATGGGCATGCTCGCGGTGGTGACGATCGTGGCGCTCGGCGGCGCGGCCGATCCCGCATCGGGCCGTCCCGGCACACAGCACTGGGTCACGCCGCACCTGCTCGGCGGCCTCGGCCTGGCGGCAATGATCGCTTGGTGCTTCCAGGCCCAGGTTCCCCAGATCCGCCGGCAGCAGGGGCTGATCGAAGAGGTGATGGGAGAGGTCCGCGAATCCCGCCGCCGCCGTGGCCTCGACGTCGAGTGAGCTGCAGCGGCCGAAGTCGCCCGCATTGGTTCGCCGGCTGCGGCATGCTCGTCGCCTCCGACGCGGCAGCCCCGAACCGTGGCCGGCTAACGTCCGCCGTGCAATTCCATCACTGGCGCATGGGCGTGGGTGTGGGCGTGTGATGACCGCTCCATCACGGTGATGCCCCAGGCGATCGCCAGGCCGAGTGCCAGGCTCGTTGTCAGCAGCAGCCGGTCGTGGCTGTGAAACTGCACCTCCGGCAGGAGGTCGGCGGCCGCAATGCACAGGAAGGCGCCCGCGGCCAGAGCCATCGCCACACCGAGAATCGCCTGTTGATGGCCGCCAAACAACGGCAAGCTGAAGAGAAACGTGACGGCACCGAGCGGCACGATCAGAGCGTAGAGGCCATTGGCGAGGCTGCGGCCGCGGGCGGACACGCCGGAGTTGATCATCAGCGTGCCGATGATGGCGGCGTCGAAAGGCTTGTGGAGCAGCACGGCGAGGAACGTGGCGAAGCCCGCGAGCCAGCCGGCGCCGTGATCGGCGTCGGCCTGCACCGAAGCGGCCAGGGCCGCGCCGTCGGCGAGGCTGTGGAGCGTGAGTCCGGCAAACGCGCCGCACCAGGCCCAGCGACCGGCGCCGGGAGCCGCATGCGGATCGCGTGAGCCATGGTCGTGATGGCCATGGCCGTGATCGTCCACGTTGTGATCGCCATGATCATGGTCGCAGCCGTGTGCATGGTCATGATCGCAACCGTGGGCGGCATCCACGCCATCGGCCGTGTGGTGGGCGTGGCCGTGAAACGCGCGTTCAAGGAGGAACATCAGGAAAAAACCGGCCAGCACCCAGGTCATCGTGGTGTCGATCTGCCGATCGAGTTGGACAAAGGCATGCGGCAGGAGATGGAGCAGGCCCACTCCGAGCAACACACCCCCGGTCAGCGAGAGCAGCACCTGCATGAGGCGATGCCCCATGGAAAGAAACGACAGCGACGACCCGCCGGCATAGGCCGCGGCGGCCACCACGGCCAATTGGATGGCCAGCGTCAGAAACGACAGGTGGCTGGGAGATGTCGCAGCCAGGACGGGTTGCATGGGGGCGGCTCGGTGGGAGTGGGGAAGCCCACCATGATCATGCGGCGAAGCCCGCAGGGCAAGCGGCCTGCATGAGCACGCTACCGGCGGTAATTGTAGGGAGCGGGCATGGTCTGGTACGCCCGCGAGGCCTGTTCCATCTGCTGTCTGGCATGAGACATCCGTTCCGTCCGGGCGGCATCCGTGGCGGCGATCAGCCCCAAGGCGATGACCAGTACGTAGGCCACGATGTTCGACCAGAGCACCGGGCCATGGAACTTCAGCGCCGTGCCGAACGCTTTTTTCACCTTCGTCCCGAACAGTCCGAGCCTGACGCTCCAGATCTCGTCGAGCACGAGGTGCGTCAGGAAGCCGAGCACCACGGCACCGGAGATGAAATATCGCCGCATCGGGTCGTCGTGGCCAAACGCGAGGAAGGTGACCTGGCCGGCGATCGCCGCCGCGGGCAGGCTGTGAAACATGCCGCGGTGGACGGAGTAGTGCTCGAGCAGCCATGTCATGCCGAAGCGGATCAGCGCATAGACCGCGGCCCCGGCGAGAATGACTGCCTCCATCGGCATGCCCATCTGATGAAACCGTTGCAACAGCAGCATGGGCGCGATGGCCGCGGCGAACGCCACGCTTTCTCGCATTGGCGCGTCGGGCCCGCTGTCGAGGTCGGGCAGCATGCCAGCCACGGTACAGACGGTCCCGCCGAGCAGGCAGGTGACCGGGGGTAGTCCGCCCACGTACCACGCAGCGGCTGCATAGCCGGCGCCTACGATGGATGAACCGGTGATGTGCGCCTGGAATCCGGGCACTGCGATCCCCCGCCAAGGTCCTGACTGACTGTCTGCGCACGGGAGCGACCACGTGCGCAAACATGCCGACGCGACCGCCCACCAAGGCGTTCAGCGCAGACACAGCAGGCTTATCGACAGCGAAGCCATCGGCACGTTTGCGGATTCAACGCCGGCTGCGCGGTCGCCCGGCCCCCTGCACTGCCCTGCAGAAAAGATCGCCCATTCGGAACAAACCACCTCATATCCAGTCAAGACTGGGCTCCTGCGGCAGCGAGGGGTTTTGGGGCGTGCAGGGAGAATGGCGAGGATTAGTTTTCGGGGATGTCTCGCGGGGCGATGGCCTGGGGAGAATGGGGGATATGTAATTCTTGGGAAAGATGTTTGAGCGGAGGTGGTTTCTACCGTTTTGGCTTCGCCACCAGCCGTGCCAATCCCTACACTTCGCCTCACCGGTGCGGATGCATTCCGGCCCAAGCTGG
>JBIIOL010000349.1:0-4379 GCA_044336965.1 Pirellulales bacterium
TCCGCCATCTGCACGGCCTTGCCGAAGACGGTTGCCCAAGGAAAGAAGAGGGCGACCTCGACGTCGAAGATGATGAACAGCAACGCGACGACGTAAAACCGCAGATCGAACTGCACAAAGCTGGAGCCGATCGTTGGCTCGCCACACTCGTACACTTCCAGCTTTTCGGCGTTCGGCATCCGCGGACGAACGAGCCAACCGATGAGAAGGTTGACGAACAGGAACGCCGCCCCAAGGGCGACGAACAGGGCGACATAACCGGCAACGAGTACGGGATGCATCGGGGCTCACTCGGCAGAGGATCGCGGCAGAATGCTCACTGGTTGGGGCCACCGTGGACCGGATCGACGATCACCTTCGAGGCCGCGACGGCCGTCGGATTAAGCGTGGAACGCCCCCACGCAACCTCGACGGGCAGCCTCGCGAAATCGACGATCGTGCCATCGCGGCTGTAGCAGCTCAAGTCGAGCGTCGACCCCATGAAAATGCAGTCGACGGGGCAGGGCTCGACGCAGAGCGCACAGAACATGCACTTGGAATAATCGATGGCGAAGCCGCTCACCTGGAATCCCTTGCCACCGCTGACCCGCTCCTTGCCAATGTAGATGCAGTCCACAGGGCAGGCCTTGGCACACTGATCGCAGGCAATGCAGGTGGTGAGGTCGTAGCGATGAAATCCGCGGTAGCGGGCTGCTACCGGCGCCGGCAATTCCGGATACTCGAAGTGCTCAGTGAAAGTCCGACGGTTTTGGTCGTACGTGCTGCTGAACACCCGCAGGGTAACCAGCATGCCGTCGGCCACAGTCCGGACGGCGGTGAACAGATTTCGAAACCACTCTCGCATGGCACTTCCAATCGAACGTGCATCCGAATCGCGACACGACAGCGGACTGTCAACGCATGGCGTCGCCATGGTTCGAGGTCACGGCCAGAGTATAGAGACCACCCTCTCGCCAACAAGCGGCTGCGGTGTTTTCAGCGGCAATGCCGCCATTGTCAGCCCATCCACGCTGCGGACGCGTGCCCGAACGCGGAACGGTGGGGAGCCGGGAACGATATGTCTCCCGGGGCAGCCAACTGTCCCCCGAGCCACAAGGCCCCTCTGCACGGGGGAGGGACGGGCGGAAAACCTGGCATCGGTCGGCTCTTTTTTGCAATTCGACCCCCTGGTTGGCCCGGGAATTGCTTGACCAGACCGCAAAAGCTTCTACAGTTAAGGTATCGGAGTCAACGCAGTTTGCCTCTCCTCCGCCAGCGAGGCGGTCGAATCGGCGAGTTGTTGGCTTCGCGAACCGTCGACTTCGTCGAATCGCCAAGGTTCGTCGGGCCGCCAAGGAAGGTTGCGATGTTAGTCCTGTCACGGAAAAAAGACGAGAGCATCGTCATCAACAACGACATCACGATCGTGGTGGTGGAAATCCGTGGCGACAAGGTCCGGCTCGGCGTCGAGGCTCCAAAAGAGGTCCCTGTCCACAGGCAGGAAGTGTTCGAGGCCATTGCTCGCGGCGAAACGGTTGCGGAATCGCTTGATCCCGATGTTGCCGGCAGCGTGCGCAGCACCGACGATTCCACAGTGGGTGAACCGCCACGCGCCGGCTGATGCCCTTCAATCTGCGGGAAATCGGAGAGGGAATGCCTTCTCGGTTTTTCGTCTTCCTGAAGAGGCTGTTCGAACCGCCTCTTCACGGTATGCTGTTCTGACGTGCGGCCCTGTCGTCTAGGGGCCTAGGACACTGGCCTTTCACGCCGGTAACACGGGTTCGAATCCCGTCAGGGTCATTTGCTCGCACCACTCCGCACGTGGCCGTCAGTCAGGGATTTTTCCAGTCTCGCGGTTTTCAGACTCTCCATCGCATCCGCCGACCGCCCCGGCGACGCTCTATCCAAAGTCTCCGTCACCCAACTCGCTTGCTCTCAACTCCTTTGGGCCCACCTTCACTGGGCCGTTCCGCATGGCCGACTCCTACGACGCCGTCCTTCTTGTTTCTTTCGGTGGCCCCGATGGCCCCGATGATGTCATGCCGTTCCTGGAAAACGTTCTTCGAGGGCGAAACGTGCCACGGGAGCGAATGCTGGAAGTCGCGGAGCACTACCAGCACTTTGGTGGCAAGAGCCCGATCAACGAACAAAACCTTGCACTCCTCGCCGCCCTCCGCGAGGAACTCGATCACCGCGGGCCCCACCTGCCGGTGTACTGGGGGAATCGCAACTGGCATCCGCTGCTGACCGACACCATTCGTGAGATGGCAGACGCCGGCGTGAAACGAGCGATCGCCTTCGTCACCAGCGCTTACAGCAGTTACTCGGGCTGTCGCCAATACCGTGAAAACATCGCGGCGGCCTGCGCGGCGGTGGGAGAACGGGCGCCGCAGATCGACAAGCTTCGCGTGTTTTTCAACCACCCCGGTTTCGTCGGGCCGATGGCCGCCAACGTCAGGCGGGCGGTCGAGCGGATCCCGGAGAGCGTCCGTGCCGGTGTGCCCGTGCTGTTCACGGCCCACAGCATCCCGACATCGATGGCGGATGGATGTCGGTATGCCGCACAACTTTCGGAAGCCTGCCGCCTCGTCGCGGAGCAGGCCGGTCTTCCCCACTGGAAGCTCGTCTATCAGAGCCGCAGCGGCCCGCCGACCCAGCCCTGGCTGGAACCTGACATCTGCGATGCCATCAGGGAGCTTCACATCCTTGGCGGCCGCAGCGTCGTCATCGCTCCGATCGGTTTCATCTCCGACCACATGGAGGTGCTCTACGATCTCGACACCGAGGCAGCCGACCTCTGCCGTGAATTGGGGATCGAGATGGCGCGAGCGGCCACCGTCGGCACCGACCCGCGCTTCATCGGCATGGTGCGAGACCTGATCGCGGAGCGGTGCGGACTGCTGAATGACAGGATGGCGATCGGGCAGCTGCCCGCGAGCCATGACGTCTGCCCGCTCGACTGCTGCCCGGCGCCCGCGGGCCGACCCGCCGGGCGGCCCCCCGCATGACGCGCATGCCCGGCACGTCACGGCGGGCCCCCGAAGCCAGGGCCGCTGGGTCGGGAACCAATGAGTCAACGCCGTGGGAATGCGTCTCTCTCGTGCACGGTTTCTTCGCGAATTCCCTGATGATGACCGTGCTTGGGCATCGTCTGGACCGTCGCGGATACCTGTCGAGGCCATGGGGCTACTCGAACATGCGGCGTTCGATCCTCGAGCATGCCGAAGCCTTCAGCCACGAACTGGCGCGGCTCGACGCTGATCTGGCCGTCGGAAAGATCCACCTCGTCACCCACAGCATGGGCGGGATCATCGCCCGTGCCGCGCTTGAGCGATTCCGCCCTCGGAAGCTCGGCCGGTTCGTCATGCTGGCACCGCCCAACCGCGGGTCGTTCGTTGCGACCGCCACCGTCGGCATTCTCGGCGGGCTGTTCAAGCCGGTGGCCGAACTGACCACCGCCCCGGACAGTCTGGTGAACTCGCTCGGCATGCCGACGGGCATCGATGTCGGCGTGATCGCCGCATCGCGGGATGCCCTGGTTTCCCAGGACAGCACGCGGCCCGACGTGCCCCACGACCACGTCACAATTCCCTGCCTCCACTCGAGCCTGCTGTTTCGGCGGGATGCCGCCGACCTCGTGGCAGCATTCCTCGCCACCGGCGAGTTTCCCCAACCCGCGTCACACAACTGAGCGGCGCGACCACGGTCTTCCGCGATGGAGCCCCGGCAACGATGGATATGACACCTCGCCCCGTGGGACGTTCCGGACTCGCCGTGGGCCCGCTGGGCCTGGGCTGCTGGCCACTGGCCGGCATGACCCGATCCGGTATCACATCCGCAGCAGCCGTGGCCACGGTGGCGGCTGCACTCGATGCCGGCATCACCCACCTCGACACGGCCTACTGCTACGGCGAGGCGGGGGAGAGCGAGCGGGCGCTCGCTCAGGCGATCGCCGGCCGCCGGCGTGACACTTTGGTGATCGCGAGCAAGTGTGGCATCCACTGGGAGCCGGGCAGAACGCAGTGCGTGGACGGGCGGCCGGAAAGGCTCAGAGCTGAGGTCGAGGAGAGCCTCGCCCGACTCGGCACCGATCACGTCGACCTTCTCTACCTGCATGCCCCCGACCCGACGATTCCGATCGAAGAATCAGCCGGCGAACTGGCCCGACTGCTGGCTGCTGGCAAAGCCCGCGCGGTGGGTGTTTCGAACGTCTCGCTCGCGCAGATGGAACGTTTCGCCGCCACCTGTCCGCTCTCCGCCTGCCAGATGCATTACAACATGCTGCAACGCGAGATCGAGGCGGAAATCCTGCCGTGGTGCAGCGACCGGGGCGTGGCGATGTTCGTCTACTGGCCGCTAATGAAGGGGCTTCTGGCCGGCGGCATGGCACGCGATCTGGT
>JBIIOL010000350.1:0-4374 GCA_044336965.1 Pirellulales bacterium
TCCCTTCGCCCCGGTCTCAAAGGCCGCGTCGAGGCATTTCTCTGCGAGCATGGTGCCAGCCCGATGCTCATGCTGGCCCGGACCGTGGCTCGGCTTGCCCGCCACCAGCACCAGCTTCTTCCGGCCATCCGCCAGCTTCAGTCGCTTCAGGTGGATGTCCTTGAACTCCACCTTCATCGGCGGCCCGGCGTGCAGTTGCAGGGCCAGGATGCCCTCGGCCGCCCGCTTGCCCACCTGTTCGTCCACCGTCTCCGACATCAGTTGGCCGTTGATGAAGTGCTGAAGCTTCGGTCCGCGGGCGACGATTTTGTAGTCGTTCCACTCGCCCTGCTTGATCGTCTGTTGAAGGTCTTCGGTCTTCCCGATCGGCTCGCCCATGGCCTTCGCGCCGTCGGCGGCGATCGCCACCCGTTCGCCACGCTTGGCGAGGATGCCACGGCCCTTCTCTTCGTACAGGATCCCGGAGTAGGTCGTGCCCGCCTCGAAGTCGCCCTGGTAGCCGCCGACGACCGAATCGCCGAGATCCTTGCTGCGGTACTGGATGCCGCTGTTGCCGCCGCTGATCCGATACTTGAGTTCCAGCTCGAAATCGTCGACGTTGCCCTGCCGCCAGATCAGGAACGTGTTGCCCTTGGTGGGCTTTTCAGCCGTCGTCAGGCCGACGATCACGCCGTCCTGCACCGACCAGAACTCGGGCTTCCCCTCCCAGCCTTCGAGCGACGTGCCGTTGAAGATCGGCACGAATCCGGGATCGTCGGCAGCGACAGCAGTCGCACCACCCACAACGGCCACCGCGGCCACGAGGATCACGACGATCATGAGGGAAGCAGCCCCAATCCCGCGGGCACGGCGCAGCAGATTCACAATCACGACACGGTCCTCCTGAAGAACGAAGGCAGATGTGACAGCCCTGCCGGACGGACTCGTCTGGCGGGAAGTCGGAATCCTATCAGAAGGTCACAGGCCAAGCACGTTGGGTGGTGCCTGCACCCGGAGTCCCCCGGCTTCCGCCGGGGGCTTCTATTGAAACGTGGCAGGCCAGGATGCCGGTGTTTCGCGTCTATTTAGAAAGCGACGTTCTCGGTGCGGGCGGGCGCGGCATTCGGATCGACCGGCACCGGCAGGCGGCTGGCACGCACGGACTCGACCTGGAGCCCCATCATGCCGAGAAACGGTTCGATTCCCACCGTCTTGATGCCCAGCTGCGCTGCTTCCTTTTTCTGAGTTTCACGGTATTTTTTCTCCCTCTCGGACATCTTCTTCCGTGAGCCAGAGCCTTCGGGGTCGCCTGCTTTACTCTGTTGCAAGCCGGCGTCAACGACCATCGTCGTGGACGGGGTCACCGTTTCCGCAACGGTCCCGCCGATCCGCCGGATGAGTTGCTCCAGCCTGTTGCGGTCGCTTTCCGGATCACCACCGAACTGCACGGCCCCGACGATCACCACCTCCAGCGGCGTTTCCGGCGACCAGAGGCTCGTGGCCACCACGTCTCCCGGGATGATGGGATCCCGCACCGAGTCCCGCCTCACACGGCAGCGGACCAGTGAGTCGCTCTCGATCGCCACCACCTCCACCACCGCCTTCTTGTTTCCCAGCTGCGGCCGCGGGTCGGTGGGATCGAACACGTCGAATTGGAGACCGGCCCGCAGTCCCGTCGTCCGGCCGCAGGAGACCAGCACGGTACGATCCAGTTCGTTGACGGAGAGGATGCGGCCGTCAAACCCGTCCACGCGGTCGTCCTTCGGGGTCGCGGCGAGCACGGTGTTTTGCAGGGCCGGATCCGCCACCCGCAACTGCGCGATGATCTGGTTGAGGCGGACGATCGTTTTTTCGCGCTCCCGCATCTCATCGAGCATCAGGGCCACGCGTCGTTCGTCGCGCTCCTTGTCGGCCCCTTCGCCTTCAGCCGGCCACCGCTGTTGGCGTTCCTGAGAGAGGTTCTGCCGAGCCTCCGAGATCTTGTTGCTGATCAGTTTCAGCCGATCGGTTCGGTCATTGGCCGCGTCCCGCTCCCGCTCGAGATTCGCGATCAGGGCTTCCTTTTCCTTCTCGTATGCGGCTGTCTTGTCCTTCAGGTCCTTGAGTTCAGCGAGGGCGTTGTCCGTCGATTCCTTCTTCTTCTTGAGTTCGGCTTCGTGTTTGCTTTCGAGGTCCTTCTTCTCGGCAGCGAATCGATCTTTTTCCGCCTGCACACTGCTCATCGCCTCGTAGTGCTTTTGAACCGAGGACGAGAGCCACTCCACGGCACTGGCGTACGTGGCCGGGTCCAGATGCTTCCCGTACACGTCATCGATGGCACCCCGCTTCCGCTCGATGATCTCCGGATTCCCCAGGTCTTCCGGAAAGCCGAGCACGTCCTTCACCAGTTCGGTCCGAAGTTTGTCCGCCTCCAGCCGCTTGGTTTTCTCGTCGGTGAAATCCTTCTGCTTGGCGTCCAACAACTTCAGGTTTTCGTCGGCCTTCTTGAAGAAGAGGTAGGTGGTGACGGCCAGAACGAACGTCAGCATCACAAAAACGATCAGCGCGATGCTGAACGACTGCACAACGCTCGAATTGTTGGATGCCATTGGCGGTTTCTTTCACGAGACTCCGACGGTTCCGACCCCCGCGGCCTCGCTCAACATCGTCGCCGGAACCCGCGGTGGTTCATGCCTCTCGGATTGTACCGGTCAGGCAAAGCTTGCGGCACCGCCCGTCAGCTCGATCCAGGTCACGGGGCGGCCTGAGACGGCCGCGGTGTGGCCCATCACGGCCATCAGGGTGCTGCGACACATGGTCTCGCCGTCATGGACTCTCCGGCCCGACACGATGCCTCCGACCAGCGCGGCCATGGCTGCGGAAAACCGTCCCGGCCCTGGCCCCGGCATCGCCGTCCAACTCCGCCGCCCGGTCATCGCTCCCCGAACCAGATCGCAAGTCCCGGTCACACCGACCACGGTTTCAAAGATCCTGTCGGCCGTCCGCTCGCGGCGGTCGATCGAGGCCTCGATCGTGCGTCCGTCAGCAAACGTGTACCTGACCGCCGTTGTCGCCGGGCAGTCGCCGATCGCGCCGGTCGCCTCGTTGTCGTGTGCGGCGCCGGGCCTCCGGCACGGAGCCCATGCCGTAGCCTGCGGCGTGCCGGCGATGTCCTCGGCCATGAGCGGTGCCATGTCGCCCATGGTCCAGACAGCGCGGTCGATTGCCTGTACGTGCTGGTCGACGAAATGACCGCCCGAAAACCGGGAGAAGGAGATCCAGTTCCGGAGAGGACCTTCGCCCGATTCGTGTTCGATCTCCGCCGGCTTTCGCCAGGGCAGGCCGATTGCCGCGTGGACCTGCACAAGGCGGGGGCTGCCAATCGCGCCGTCGTGAATCCGCGAGACGATGTCGACCATGCGGGCATCACGACGAAAGCAGAAGCCCGACACGAGCGAGAGACCGGCGGCCCGGCTGCGGGCCGCGGCCGCGGCTGCCCGCACGACTCCCGCGGCATCGATCGCCACAGGCTTCTCGCAATAGACGTGTTTTCCAGCGGCCACCGCCGCCTCCAGGTGCAGAGGCCGCGTGTGCGGCGGCGCGGCGAGCAGCACCACGTCGACCCCGCTGTCGATCACGCGGCGGTAGGCATCCAGTCCGATGAATCGCTGTTCTGCCGCACAGTCGAACTGCCGGTCTGCGGCTCCGAGCACCTCCGCCGCCGACGCGACCTGATCCGCGAAGACGTCGCCAAGTGCCACCACCCGGACCGCGGGATCGGCTTGCATCGCCTGCAGCGCCGCACCGGTGCCGCGGCCACCGCAGCCCACCAGGCCGACGCGGAGCCGCTGTTCGCCGGCGGCAAACAGTCCGCCGGTCGGCAGCGTGCCGACAACGGCACACGACGCCACAGCGCCGCCAAGAAAGGAACGCCGCGACGAGCCCCGCACGGTCGCCAGGGATCGGTCACTGGTGTTGGCAGACGCGCTGCCAGTGATCACGCGAGGGGGAACGAGTGCGGTTGCGGGCGTTTCTGGACACATGGGGAAGTTCTCCAGAGCGGTTGGGCGATACGGCCGCGCCGCGTCGCCCCACCAGTTTATGGAGTGATCCGGCGACCACGCAAACCGTTTCGCCTCACCGCACCCCGGCCCGCAGCCGCGTCATGTACTTGAACAGGGGCTCCTCGAGATCCTTCGGCGATGCCCCAAACGCCGTCTTGAAGTCGCGAAGGCGTTCCTCCTGGGAGTCATCGGTGAGCGGCCCCTTGCGGGAGATCGTCCGCAGATAGCCTACGAACGCGGCCTTGCGTGTCTGCGTCAGGAAGAAGGTGAGTGCCCAGGCCCGGGAGTAGGCATCGAGTGCCTCGTCGGGATGGCGGAATGGCTCATCCCGAAGCACGATCTGCTCGAGCGT
>JBIIOL010000351.1:0-4367 GCA_044336965.1 Pirellulales bacterium
GGAACACCTGGACCGACAAGGCCGCCTACGACGTGACGGCGCGGAAGCTCGCGGGCCTCTTCGCCCACAACTTCCGGCAGTACCTCGAGTCGGTGACGAGCGAGGTGGCGGCGGCCGGCCCGAGCGAATAGCGGCCCAGACGCGGCTGGCGATCGAGGGCGACCGGTTTCGCACTGCTGGAAGGGGGGGTGGGGTACGGCATGGCCCCTCGATTCGGCCAAAAACATCGCCATACAAGCCCTAGACAAACAAACCGACTGGTCGGTATAGTCGATAACCCACTCGGCGAGACGTGCCCCATGGCCACCCACGAGACCCGCGACAGGATTTGCGAAGCCGCCATCCGGACGGCCAGCCGCGACGGCCTGCTCGCGATGACGCTCGACAACGTCGCCAAGGAGGCCGGCATCAGCAAAGGGGGGGTGATGTATCACTTTCCCTCCAAGGACGACCTGGTTCGCGGAATGCTCGAGTACTTCGGCGCCCGGGTCGAACAGCAGGTCCTCCGGCAGATGGCGGCCGATCCTGAGCCCCGCTTCCGCTGGGCGCGGAGCATGCTGACCTGCCTGTTTCCCGACCCGCAGGTGGCCGCGGATCGAGAAGACCCCCTGTCGCCGGAAGTCATGGACCGCTTCATGCTGGCGGCGTTGGCGGCGGCGGTGAACAGTCCGGGATTGATCGAGCCACTCCGGCAGGTGGGACTCCGACTGCGGGAACGTCTGCTCAGCGACCCGGCGGACGGGCTCGAGCAGCTGCTGATCTGGCTGGCGGTGGACGGCCTGTTCCTCTGGCAGTTCGTGGGCCTGATCCGCCAGGACGAACCCTTGTATGCCGAGATCGGCGCGGCTCTGCGGGCCAAGGTCATGACCGCCGCCACATCGTCCGCCGCACATCGTGCCCCGACGCCAGGGGAGTCGCCATGAGCCCCGCCCCCACTGCTCCGCGACGATGGCGATCGATGCTCCTCTGGTGCCTCGCGCTGGTCGTGACGCTGGGAGGGTTCGGGGGCGCGGCGGCCGTGTGCCAGTTGCAGTCGGAGTCGGTCCCGCATGCCAATGAGTCGATCGCGACCGCGGCAGCCGCCGTTGGCAGACGTGTGCACGCTCTCGGGCGACTCGAACCGGCCGGGACGGTGTTGCGTTTGTCGCCGCCGTCCGGCAACGAAGGAGCACGGGTCGAGCGTCTGATGGTCCGTGAGGGCGAGGATGTCCCGGCTGGTTCCGTCGTCGCGGTTCTCGACAACGCGGAGCGGCGGCAAGCGGCGTGTGCAGAAGCCGAGGCCCGCTGGCACGCCGCACAGGCCCGGCTCGAGCAGATCAGGGCGGGTGCCAAGGCGGGAGATATCGCAGCCCAGCGATTCGCCGTGGAGGTGCTGGCGGAGCAGATCAAGGTGGCCCGACGTGAGCTCAAGCGCGCCCGTGACCTGCACGCGAAGAACGTCGTGACGGTCGAGGATCTCGACGCGAAGCAATGGGCGGCAGATCGCGTCGAACTGGAGCATCGCCGCGCCCTGGAGCTGCTCAAGAGCGTCAGCGAAGTCCGCGAGACCGACGTGCGTGTGGCCGAGCAGGAAGTCGCCACGGCGCTGGCGGCGGTGCAGCGGGCCCGGGCGGAACTGGCGGCGTCGGAGGTTCGGACGCCCGCGGCGGGGCGAATCCTCAAGATTCATACGCGTCAGGGGGAGCGGATCGGGGACCGCGGCCTCCTGGAGGTGGGAGACGTGCTCCGCATGGAAGCGGTCGCCGAGATCTTCGAGGGGGACGTCATCCACATCCGCCCCGGACTGCCGGCGGTCGTCACGGTGGACTCTGTCGCCGACCCGTTGCCCGGCGAGGTCGCCGACGTTGGACACGTCGTCGCCCGCAAGGCGGTGTTGTCCAACGATCCCGTCAGTGACACCGATGCCCGGGTGGTGGAAGTGCGGATTCGATTGCGGCCTGCGGATTGCGAGCGGGTTGCCCGGCTGTCGAACGCGCGGGTGGAGGCCCAGATCGAACTGTCGGCTGAGGAGTGCCGGCCGAACCCTTGAGTGGCCCCGAGCGATGCTTTCCAGCGTCACAGTCGCCTGGTATCAGCTGAGTCACCAGCGCGTGAAGCTGGCGGTGGCGGCGGCGGGCGTGGTCGTGGCCGTGATGCTGATGCTGGTCCAGCTCGGGATCCGCGAAGGGGCAATGGACAACAGCGTGGCGATCGCACGGCGGATCACGGCGGACCTGGTGCTGGTCAGTCCGCGCACCCGGACGATCTTCCAATCCTCGCAGTTTCCCCGCCGCCTGTTGTTTCGGGTGCCGGCTCATCAGGGAGTGGCCGCGGTCGAAGAGATGTACATGGGGCAGGCGAGGTTCCACAACCCGTGGGAGCATCGCGATCAGCCGATCAGCGTGTTCGGGCTCGATCCCGGCAAACCGATGCTGGAGCTGCCCGGTTTTGCGCGGCTGGCGGAAGAGTTGCGGCTTCCCGATCGCATTCTGTTCGACGGCTTCAGCCGGACGACGTATGGCCCGGTGGCCAGCGCGGTCGAGCAGCAGGGCTTCCTCGAGACCGAGATCAATTTTCGAAGGATGCGGATCATCGACACGATCAACGTGGGGATCTCGCTCACGACCGACGGCAACCTCTACATGTCGCCCGCGAACTTTCTCCGGCTGTTCCCTGGACGCGACGTCGGTGCCATCGATGTGGGGCTGGTGCAACTCAAACCCGGCGTGGACGCCCGCCAGGTCCGCGACGAACTCGCCCCGCTGGTCGGGAGCGAGGCCCGGATTCTGACTCGGGCCGAACTGATCGCCAGCGAGGTGCAGTTCATGCGAGACAGCGCCCCGATCGATTTCATCTTCGGAATGGGGGCGGCGGTCGGGTTCTTCATCGGCTTCGTGGTGGTGTATCAGATCCTCTACACGGAGGTGACCAATCACCTGCCGCAGTTCGCGACGATGAAGGCGATGGGCTTCACCGACGGCTATCTGCTCAAGGTGGTGCTCAGCCAGGGACTGATCCTGTCGGTTCTCGGTTACATCCCGGGTTTCTTGCTGGCGCTGGTGCTCTACCGTGTCGCGACGGTGGCGATCCAGATACAGTTCGCGATGACGGTCGAGCGGGCAATGATGGTGTTCACGCTGACCCTCGTCATGTGCGGCCTGTCCTCGCTGATCGCGATTCGCAAGGCCTGGACCGCCGATCCTGCGGACGTGTTCTGATGAAATCGCTGGCACGAGCGGACTGCATGCCGACCTCCGCCGGCGAAAACGTGATCGCCGCCCGCAGGCTCAACTTTGCGTTCGGCGAGGGCGAGTTGCGAAAGCAGATCCTGTTCGACGTGACGCTCGACGTCGCTCCGGGCGAGGTGGTGCTGCTGAGCGGTCCCAGTGGCAGCGGGAAAACGACACTGCTGACACTCATCGGAGGCCTGCGGCAGGTTCGCGAGGGAGAGTTGTCGGTGTTGGCCCACCCGCTGCATCGCGCCTCCACGGCCAACCTCGTCGAGGTCCGCAGGCAGATCGGGTTCATTTTTCAGCAGCACAATCTGCTGCCGTTTCTCACGGCCAGAATGAACGTCGAGTTGATGTTCCAACTCCATCCGGAGGTCCGCCCGGACGAAGTCCGTCGTCGGTCGGAAGACTTGCTGAGGCGGGTGGGACTGGGAGATCGCCTCGACTATCACCCGGCGCGGCTGTCGGGCGGCCAGAAGCAGCGCGTGGCGATCGCCCGCGCCCTGGCGGCTGAACCGAGGCTGATCCTCGCCGACGAGCCGACTGCGGCCCTCGACAGCCAGTCCGGGCGCGATGTGGTGGATCTGCTGCAGGGCCTGGCACGCAGCCGGGGTTGTCCTGTCCTGATGGTGACGCACGACAGCCGGGTGCTGGACATTGCCGACCGCATCATTCACATGGAAGACGGCCGGATCCGTTCGCCTTGAGGCCGCCGCATTGGTCCGGCAAGCCGCATACTCATGCGACACGAGATCGGCTCGAGGACCGGCAGGATCCGACGACCGACAAGCTCAAGCCCTACGGGATCGAGGAGAACGATCCCCGCTGGTCGGTCCTGGTCTGCGACATGCTCGAGCACCTTCTCGATGACAGGAAGGACACCTGCATCGAGTGGTTCAACCTCGTCAGCGATCCCAACGGTCAGCAGAAGTGGGGCTTCTGGAACAGCGTGGCCGAGGAGATCGGCCATCCCGAAGACGCGGCGAAACGGGCCCGATGCCGGTCGCCGCTCCACCTCGTGCGCCGGTCGAGTCAAAGGATAGCCCGGTCAATGGCACCTCCGCACCGGTCTTCCGGCTGATGAGCGACTCGTGAGCCTCGGGAGGAGCGGCCCGGGCGTCGGGAACGGGTTTCTCGAAACGCCCCGCATCCGCTTCG
>JBIIOL010000352.1:0-4349 GCA_044336965.1 Pirellulales bacterium
TCCCCTTTTAGCCCATCTCGCTCGCCGCGGCGGTGCCGGCAAGGAAGCCGCTTGCCCAGGCCCATTGGAAGTTGAAGCCGCCGATCCGGCCGTCGACATCGAGCACCTCCCCGGCGAAATACAGCCCCGGACAGAGGCGACTCTCCATCGTGTCAAGCCGGACCTCCGAGAGCGGCACGCCGCCGGCCGTGGCCTCGGCGAGCGTGAAGCCGCGATCCCCCGTGACCTCCAGCGGCGTTCCGGTGAGCAGCGTCACCAGTCGCTTCCGTGGTTCGCGGGGCAGGTCGCCGGTGCCGGGTGCCCCGGCGAGTTCGCAGAGTCGCCGCGCGAGACGGTCAGGAAGCTGCTCCCGCAGCACGGCGAGCGTGCCGCGGCCACGCGACTCGAGCAGCATGGCGTCGACGGCGCCGGCAGGGGTTCCCGGGAGCCAGTTGATCGCGAGCTTCACTGGCGGCTCGCCCGCGGAGTCGGCGCGGTCCCTGGCGACGAGCCAGTGGCGGCTGATGTCGAGCACCGCCGGGCCGGAGAGGCCAAAGTGGGTGCAGAGTGTGCTGCCGTTGCAGGCCGTCATGCGTTTGCCGCTGGCGGTCGAGAGGACGAGTTCGGTCGGCAGCGTGAGGCCCGACAGCTCCGTGATCCAGTGTCCGGCCGGCAGCAGGAGCGGCACGAGCGCAGGCACGATCGGAGACGTGAGCGAGTGGCCGAGCGACGCGGCGAGGGCATGGCCGCCGCCATCGGAGCCCGATTTGGGCAACGATTTCCCGCCCGTGCAGAGGATCACGCGGTTCGCGAGGAGCGGACCGGCTGACGTCTTCACGAGCAGGCCCGTCGGCTCGCGGACGATTGCTTCGACCCGCGCGGGATGCATGAGCGTCGCGCCGCAGCCGGTGGCTTCGCGGACGAGGGCATCGAGCACCGTCCGCGCCGAGTCGGTGACGGGGAAGAGTTTGCCGGTGTCTTCGCGCTTGAGCTCCACACCCGCCGTCTTGAAAAAGGCGACCGTTTCGTCCACCGTAAACCTTGCGAGCACCTTGCGAATCGCTGGTGGCGTGCTGCCGGCGAAGTCGGTGTCGGCCACCCGCCAGTGCGTGACGTTGCAGCGGCCGCCACCGGCGACGAGGATTTTCGCGCCGAGTTTGCGGGCGCTGTCCACCGCCACGATCGAGGGAGTCAGGCCGCGGCTCCGGGCCGTCCGTCCCGCCCAGGCTGCCGCGAAGAGCCCGGCGGCCCCGGCGCCCACGATCACGATATCGACCCGCTGCATGGGCATGTCCGCGGCAGCCTCAGAGCCGGGCGCTGCGACTCGTGGAGGATCGGTCTGAACCAGGCTGTTTTCGAGTGTCATGCGGATGGGGATGGGATGTCTGGACCCGGCGACCAAGTCCATCAACAATAACTGACCTGTCACCGGGGAATAGTGCATGCATGTCTGCAGAATACTGGCCATGGTCGTGGCCGCGGGGCTGTCCGCGGTGCCGCTCGTGCCCGCCGCCGCGGCGGATTGGCCACAGTGGGGCGGTGGGCCCTACCGCAATCTCGTCTCCCGCGAGTTGGGCCTGCCGGCGTCGTTCCATCCCGGCAGGAAGAAACGTGACCGGATGGGATTCGATCCCGCCACGACGAAGAACGTCCGCTGGATGGTCCGCCTGGGGAGCGAGAACTATTCCTGCCCCGTGGTGGCCGGCGGCCGCGTCTACATCGGCACCAACGACGAGGATCTCGACGACGAGCGGTTCCAGTCGACCCGTGGCGGTGTGCTCATGTGCCTCGATGAGAAGACCGGCAGCCTGATCTGGCGGCTGGTGGTGCCGCGGCTGGAGATCGACCGCTCAAAGGTGAGCGAGGATTTTGACGACATGAACCTCGGCGTCTGCTCGACGGCGACCGTCGATGGCGACCGTATCTATCTCGTCACCAATCGTTGTGAGGTGGTCTGCCTCGACGTTGCGGGCATGGCCAATGGCAACGATGGTCCGTTTACCGCCGAGGCGACCTTTTCGGTGCCCGAGGGGGCGGTTCCCGTCGAGCCCGGCGATCGCGATGCCGACATCCTCTGGCGGTTCGATATGATCCGCGACCTGCCGGTGTTTCCGCACGATGCCGCCAACTGCTCGATCCTCGTGATGGGCGACCATCTCTACGTGGGGACGGCTAACGGCGTCTATGACGGCAAGGTCGTGTTGCCAACGGCGGCGTCGCTCATCGTGCTCGACAAGCGGTCGGGGCAACTGCTCGCGCGGGACGACGGTCGGATCAGTGCGAACGTGCTCCACGGGCAGTGGTCGTCGCCCACGCTGGCCGATGTGAACGGCCACAAGCAGGTCGTGTTCGGCGGCGGTGACGGCCTCTGCCACGGCTTCGAGCCGCTGCCGGCCACGGCTGTGGCGGGCGGGCAAGCGGTGACGCCCGCGCCAGCGCCCCGCCAGCCAGCGCCCCGCCAGCTAGCGCCCCGCCAGCCAGCGATCCTTCGGGAGATCTGGTCGTTCGACTGCAATCCACCCGGCTACCGGGAGCGGGGCGGCGTGAAGATCGACTACTGGGCGCTGGTCCGCGGTGGTCCGCGCACGCTCGACACCGACGGCATGCTCGTGAGCCCCAACGAGGTCATCGGATCGCCGGTGATCGTGGGTGGTCGGGTGTATGTCGGCATCGGTCAGGATCCCGTGCATGGCCCCGGCCGTGGTGCGCTCTCCTGCATCGCGATCGACGGTACGGGCGACCTCAGCAGGAGCGGCCGGGTCTGGCAATACACCGGCATCGGACGGGCGCTCTCGACGGTGGCTGTCGCCGATGGGCTCGTCTATGCGGCGGAGTATGCCGGCAAGGTGCACTGCCTCGATGCGGCGACCGGGAGGCTGCACTGGGTGCACGACACCCGCGAGGAGATCTGGTCGAGCACGCTCGTGGCCGACGGGAAAGTCTGGATCGGCACGCGGAAGTCGCTCATCGTGCTGGCGGCCGGGCTCGAGAAGAAGGTGCTGGCGGACATCAAGCTGGGCACGCCTGTCTGGTCGATCCCGTGCGCGGCCAACAAGACCCTCTTCGTGGCCTCGCAGAAGAACCTCTGGGCGGTCGAGGATCAGGGTGAGACGCCGTGAGACGGTGATACTCGAGACCATTTCCGGCATCGAGAGCAGTTGCTTGCATGAACGCAGAAGAATACGCCAATCTGGAACGGGTGGAGCCCGAGCACTGGTATTACGCCGGCAAGCGAGAGTGTGTCCGTCGCTGGATCAACCGTGTCCGTCCACCTCGGCGAGAGGACGTTCTGCTCGATTGCGGTGCGGGCACGGGCCTGTTCGCGAAGGAGATGGAACGCGATTGTCGCGTGATGGTGCTGGATGACCATGAGGAAGCGTTGCGGATCCTTCGGACGCGATTTTCGCAGGACCAGATCCTCAGTCTCGCGGGCGACGAAGTGCCTCTGCCTGACGGCTCGCTCGACTACGTTACGGCTCTGGATGTGCTCGAGCATGTTCCCGATGATGGCGCGGTCGTAAATGGCTTGCACCGTTTGCTCAAGCCGGGCGGTCTCGCGGTCATCACGGTGCCAGCGAGCATGGCGCTATGGAGCGACTGGGACGAAGCACTGCACCATTATCGACGCTATTGTCGCCCCCAGTTGCGGGCGCTCTTCCCCGATTCACAGTGGGAGGTCGTGCATGTGAATTACACCAACGTCGTCGTCTATCCCGCCGTGTGGCTGGTCCGCAAGTGGCGGCGTTGGTTTCCGCTGAAGACCGACGCGACGCGATCCGAGGACACGCTCCCGCCGCCGCTGTTGAATGCGTTGCTGCGGAGAATGTTCGTGGGCATGGCACTGTGGCGGGTGCCTTTGCCTTTTGGCGTCAGCCTGCTGCTGGTCGCGCGGCGTCGCTAGGGTGAGGCTGCTGGGGGCACGCCGTTTTCTGGGGTGCGTTCCAGGCCGTCGAGGGGGAGAATGCGTGCGGAACCCGTGTAGCTCCCCTCAGCGTTCGCAAAAAGGACCTCGATCGTATTGGCCGGCGGAAGTGGGGAAGGCGGCGCGAAAGTGAGTGTCACGAGCGACACGCGGTCAATGGACCATGGCCATACGGCAGACTGGGGCGATCCAGCAGTGGTACCGTCGAGGTGAAGTGGGGTTATGACGACTTCTGTCTGGCTGGCGTCGAGCGCGAACAGCCGCTCATTCGTACCCGCCGTTGACCATAATTCCACACTCGCAATGGTGCCTGGACTTGGGGCGACCGTGAGTTGCAGTTGCAACGTGCCCGCGCGCTCTCCTGGGGATGGGGTCAAGATGCCGGTAGAGAGTGCCGCGATGGAGCGACCGTTGCGGACCCAGAACGAGAAGCTCTCGATCGCGAACG